>CAYYIA010000007.1:0-17765 GCA_964471875.1 uncultured Acidimicrobiia bacterium | reverse complement strand
ATGTCCTCCACCTCGACCGCGATGGTGGCGGTGAAGATGATCATCCGGGCAAGGCTGGCCGTGGTCAGGGCTGCCACTCGCTCGGCATCGGTGCCCGGCTCCCCGGGGGCGGCACCGCCGTCGTCACCGACGCCCGGCGTGCTCATCCCCGCCGTGGTGGTCGTGGCGGCATACGTGGTGGAGGAGTAGGAGTCTTCGTCCGCAAACTCTCCTGCGGTGGTTTCCGCGGAGTCGTCGTCACCCCCGCAGGCAGCAAAGAACAGGGCGAGGGCGAGCAACGCGACAAGTGAGCGCTTCATGAGCGTCCCTTCGATTGGTTGTCGATGGGACGGTAGGAGGGTGGGCGGGGGTTCCGGCCGGGGATGGGTACCCGGCACCCGGTACCCGGTACCCGGTACCCGGCACCCGATACCCGGCACCCGCTTCCGTCGGGCATCTGGCATCTGGCATCTGGCATCTGATATCTGGCATCGGGTAACGGGCAACGGGCAACGGGTAATCTGTCCCCCGATGGCTCGATCGCTCTTTGCCGACCGCATCGCCGTGATCGGCACCGAAGAAGCGTTCGCCCTGGGGCCGTTGATCTCCGAGGTCGAGGCCGAGGCGGGTCGGGTGATTCGCTGCAACCTCGGCCAGCCCGACTTCCCCTTGCCACGCCATGTCGCCGACGCCGTGGTGGAGGCGATCCGCAGCGGTCAGACCACCTACTGCGACCCCCAGGGTCTGCCCGACGTGCGCCGGGCCATCGCTACCAAGGTGGGCGCCGATCGGGGCATGGAACTCGATCCGGAGCGCGTGGTGGTCTACGCCGGGGGGCGACCCCCCATCGGTCTCACCCAGCACGCCTATGTCGAGGCCGGCGACGAAGTGATCTACCCCTCGCCCGGGTACCCGCTGTTCGAGTCGTTCATCCGGTACATCGGGGGAGTGCCGGTTCCGTTGCGGCTGCGCGAGGAAGAAGGCTTCAACTTCACCGGGGACGACTTGGGGCGCCTCATCACTCCCCGCACCAAGATGATCTTCCTCAACTTCCCCTCCAACCCGACCGGGGGAGTGGCCAGCCGGGAGCAACTGGCCGAGATCGCCGCGGTGATCCAGGCTCGCACCGGGCCTGAGGTGCGGGTGTACTCCGACGAGGCCTACGAAGCCATCGTGTTCGACGGAGCCCGTCATGTATCGATCGCTTCGCTCCCCGGGATGGCGGAGCGCACCATCATCGCCAGCGGGGCGTCGAAGACCTACTCGTGGACCGGCGGCCGCATCGGATGGGGCGTATTCCCCACGGTGGCCGAGGCCAAGGTGCAACGGCGTCTCAACATCAACTACTTCGCCTCGATCCCGCCGTACAACCAGCTCGGGGTCAAGGTGGCTCTCGAGTCGCCCGAGTCGCCGCCCGCCATCGCCGCGATGGTGTCGGCCTTCCAGCGCCGTCGCGACCTGGTGGTGGCGGCGCTCAATGCCGTTGACGGGATCCGATGCCAGAACCCGCGGGGTGCGTTCTACGTGTTCCCCAATGTGAGCGGCGTCCTCGAGCGGCTCGGCGCCTTCGATCGGTTTGACGCCCTCCCGGTGGAGGTGCAGCGGAGGTCGTCGCCGGCCACGCTGTTCCAGCTGTTCCTGCTCTATCGCTACCGGGTGGCGTCGATGGACCGGCGGTCCTTCGGAGTGCTCGGCTCCGACGGCGAGCACTTCCTGCGCATCTCCATCGCCACCGGCGATGAAGACCTCGCCGAGGCCATGGAGCGCATCGCCGCCGCCTCGGCGGATGCCGCCGGGTTTGGGGAGTTCGTCACTTCCGGGCGCCGCCTGACCCTGTGAGCATGGCCGCATGAACAGATTCGGACCGCGGCGCGCCGTCTGGGAGACCATCACCACCCCCGAGGGGGTCGACCCCGCCACCATCGCCATGGTGGAGCGGTACGACCTCGTCTACCGGTCGCTGGTGGCGATCATGTTCAACTTCACCCAGTCGGGTCATCCCGGCGGATCGGTGTCGTCGGGCCGCATCGTCACCTCGCTGCTCCTCGACACCATGGACTACGACATCGGTGCCCCGAATCGCTCCGACGCCGACATCCTCTCCTACGCCGCGGGCCACAAGGCGCTCGGCCTCTACGCCACCCTGGCCCTGCGCGACGAGGTCGTCCGCCTGGCCAGCCCGGGATTGCTTCCGAGGGACCCGGCCCTGCGGCTTCGCTTCGAGGACACCCTGGGGTTCCGCCGCAACCCCACCCAGCCGACGCCGCTCTTCCGCGCGTTCGGATCCAAGGCCCTCGATGGGCACCCCACGCCGGCAACGCCGTTCGTCAAGCTCGCCACCGGACCCTCGGGGATCGGGGTCGGATCGTCGATGGGGCTTGCCGTCGCTGCCGCCGACGTCTTCGGTGCGAATGCGCCGCGCATCCATGTGCTCGAGGGTGAAGGCGGGTTGACCCCGGGCCGGGTCGTCGAAGCCCTGGCATTCGCCGGATCCGCCGGGCTGAGCAATGCCTTCATACACATCGACTGGAACCAGGCATCCATCGACTCGGATGCCGTCACTCGCGAGGGAGACCGCCCGGGCGATTACGTCCAGTGGGACCCGATGGAGTTGCTCTACCTCCACGATTGGAACGTGGTGGAGGTTCCCGACGGCTTCGACATCGGTCTGGTGCTCACCGCCCAGCGGCGCGCCATGCGCATCGACAACGGCCAGCCCACGGCGATCGTCTATCGCACCACCAAGGGATGGCGCTACGGCATCGAGGGCAAGAAGTCCCATGGTGGTGGCCACAAGATGTTCGCCGATGCCTACGTTGCGGCACTCGAACCCCTGTTTGGCAGCGATGCGTCCACCTTGCCCCGGTGCGACCCCAACGATGCGGTCGCGGTCGAGCAGGTCTACTGGGACACGCTGCTCCGGGTGCGTGCCATCCTCGAGTCAGACCCGGTCACCAAGGCGACTGCAGATGCGGTGGCGGCCGCAGCTACGCGCCTCGAGGGTCGTGGTCGCCACCCCCGGGCCGATGCTCCCTCCCTGGATCGGGTGTACGCCGACCTCGACGTGACCACCGTCCCGGCCGGACTCGAACTCGCCCCGGGCACGTCGATTGCGCTGCGTCAGCAACTCGGCAAGGTGATGGGCCACTTCAACCAACGCTCCGGGGGAGGGCTGCTCATCGCCGCTGCCGACCTGCTCGGTTCCACCGCCATTGCGGACACCGCGGCCGGGTTCCCCGGAGGGTTCTACCAGCGGACCACCAACCCCGGGTCGCGCACCATGCCCTTCGGGATCTGTGAGGACGGACTCATGTCGGTGATGACCGGCGTATCCGGGTTTGGGCACCACATCGGTGCCGGCGCCTCCTATGGGGCGTTCATCGCCCCGCTGGGGCACATCGCGGTGCGGGTGCATGCCATCTCCGACGAGATGCGCCAGCACACGAACCCGAGTCCGTTGCGTCCGGTGATCCTGGTGAGCGGGCACGCCGGATTGAAGACCGGCGAAGACGGCCCGACACACGCCGACCCGCAGTCCCTGCAACTCATGCAGGAGAACTTCGTAAGGGGTGCCGCGATCACGCTCACTCCGTGGGAGCCCGCCGAGGTGTGGCCGCTGATGGCGGCGGCATTGTCGGCCCGCCCCTCGGTGATCGTGCCCTACGTCACCCGACCCGGGGAGGTCGTCCCCGATCGCGTGTCCCTCGGCCTGGCGCCGGCGGTCGACGCCGCCCGGGGCATGTACCGGCTGCGATCGGCCTCGGGCAAGGCCGATGGGGTGATCGTGCTCCAGGGCTCGGAGGTGACCTATGCCTTCGTGCAAGAGACGATGCCACTGCTCGCTGCTGCGGGCATCGACCTCGACGTGTTCCTCGTCACCAGCCTGGAGTTGTTCGATCTGCTGTCACCCGAAGACCGCGCCGCCGTCTTCCCCGAGTCGATGGCACAGGTGGCGATGGGCATCACCGGGTTCACCCTGCCGACGATGTACCGCTGGATCCGCAGCGACCGGGGCCGGGCCCACACCCTGCACCCCTTCCAGAAGGGGCACTACCTGGGAAGTGGCACCGGGGCCATGGTGGTCCACGAAGCCGGTCTCGACGGGGAAGCCCAGTTCGCCGGGATCAAGAGGTTTGTGACCGGGTAGAGCCCGTTGCCCGTTGCCGTCGGCAGGTGGCGGGTGGCAGGTCGGAGGCGCGAGTGTTCGGTGCCTGGTGCCTGGTGCCTGGTGCCTACTCGTCCGGATCCCCGCTCTTGGCCTGATCGCCTCGTGCCTTCTGCGAGGAGCGTTCCTCGATGACGTGGGTGATCGACGGCTGGTAGATCTCCTCGAGCAGGCCCAGGGTGCCTCCGCCGCGAGGGCGTGGGTTGTAGCGGTTGTAGACCCATCCCCGCTCTCCGGCAGTCCGAGAGTTGGCCGCCCACATCACCACGCCGATGAAGCCGAACACGACGACGATGGCAAGGACCGTGATGAAGCCGGACATGGTCCCAGTTTCGCAGCTGCCAGATGCCAGACGCCGGATGCCAGATGCCAGATGCCAGATGTCCGAACTCGCGTTCTGACTGGTGACTGGTGACTGGTGACTGGTGACTAAGAAAGCGGCTTCACCCAGAGGGTGTCGTGGCAGGTGACCGTGAATCCCAATGAGGTGTACACCGGGAGGTCGGACCCCACCCAGGCTTCGGTGATCCCCTCGGCGTGGGCGCGGCGCAGACCCTCGGCGATGGCGGCGGAGGCGAGGCCGCGGCGGCGGTGGTCGGGATCGGTGGCGACGGGTTCGACCATCGCAATCCGGTTCACCGGGTCGATCCACAGACCGGCGTAGGCGGCGTAATCGCCGTCGGGGGCGACGGCGACCACGTGGAGGTCACGGCGGAAGTGCGGACTGCGTTGTACCCGAAGCCGTCCCGGGATCTCGTCTTCCGGCGGCGGACCCTCGTGCTCGAATCCGCGCCAGAGGACGCGGTTGACCCGATGGAGGTCATCCTCGTCGGCGAGGGTGGTGAGCCGATACCCGTCGGGCACCACCACGTCGGGGAGTCGCGTGGCCAGGCTGCGCACCGCCATGGGCTCGCGCACCTCCGTGGCGGCGAATCCACGCTCACCGAGAATGACTTCGAGGCCCGGGTCGGGGTCGGGGACCCAGATCCCGATCACCCGGCCCCCGAAGGTGGCCGACTCGCCCCCGCACGCCTCGAGGGCCCAGTCGACGAGTCCCTCTTTCACGACCGCGGTCCCGGGATGGGCCTGGAGGTGACAGAACGCCGGGTGGTGCTCGGGGTGGATGACCCCGACGACATGGCGGTGATCCTCGGCGATGCCGATGCGCGACAGGTCGAGGCCCTCGACCAGGGGGTGGGCGTGCATGTACTCCCAGCGCGGCTGCAGCCAGACGCGGGGTCGGGTCCCCGGGCGATAGGCGGCCACCAGGAAGCGATCGATGGCGACGTAGTCGGCGGGGAAGTCGTACGCGCGAATGGTGATCGTTATGGGCGTTCCTCGTCCCGTTCGACCCGGATGGTGCAGTCGGTGACCACGGCGGCGATGGCGCCGATGGCAACGGCCATGGGAACCAGCAAGGCGCCCACGACGCCCACGGTGAGCGGTATTTCGACGAGCGTCTTGCCTTCATCGCTGGCGATGACGAGGCGGCGGATGTTCCCCTGGTGGACGAGTTCCTTGACCTTGGCGAGCAGTTGCTCGCCCTTGACCTGGAACTCCTCCCATGTCGGATCGGAGGCCATGGCGACTCCTCGGTGGTCGGTGCCATCCGTCCTATCGCACCCGGGCACCCGCCACCAGGGGCGGATGCCCCTCTAGCCTGACGAGATGCCCTTTCCCACGACACGGATTTCCGACGGCGCCGGGTACATCGAGTCGTTGCGGGGTCGCGATCTGCGGATCTTCTTCATGGGCGAGCGTGTGGCCGAACCGGCGGATCATCCCGTGATCCGGCCTTCCATCAACGCCGTGGCTGCCACCTATGACCTGGCCGTCACCGACCCGGATCTGGCCGCGGCGAGGTCAGACCTCATGGGTGGCACGGTGAGTCGGTTCCTGCATGTGACCACCAGCGCGGATGACGTGGTCGCTCAGAACAAGATGCAGCGCCGCCTCGGCCAGATCACCGGGACCTGCTTCCAGCGGTGCGTCGGGATGGACGCAATCAACAGTCTCTACTCGCTCACCTTCGACATCGATACTGCCAAGGGCACCCCCTATCACGATCGATTTCGCATGTGGCTCACCGAAGTGCAGCGACTCAACCTCGTGGTCGGTGGTGCGATGACCGACGTCAAAGGCGATCGCAGCAAGGGCCCGTCCCAGCAGGCCGATCCCGACCTGTTCGTCCGTGTGGTGGAGCGGCGAGCCGACGGCATCGTGTTGCGGGGCGCCAAGGCGCACCAGACAGGGTGCATCAACTCGCACTGGATCGTCGTGATGCCCACGATGCGGCTCACCTCGGCCGACCGTGACTGGGCGGTGGTGGCGGCGATACCCGTCGAGGCGAAGGGTCTCACCTACGTCTACGGGCGGCAGTCGTGCGATACCCGGGCCATGGAGGGTGACATCGACGCCGGTAACGCCACCTTTGCCGGCCAGGAGGCGTTGATCGTCCTCGACGACGTCTTCGTCCCCTGGGAGCACATCTTCCTCGACGGCGAGCACGAGTACGCCGCCGACCTGGTGGAGCGGTTCACCGCGTATCACCGTCGCTCCTATGTGTGCAAGGCGGGAGTCGGCGACGTGCTGATCGGGGCCGCGGCGCTCATTGCCGAGTACAACGGAGTGGAGAAGGCGTCGCACATCCGCGACAAGCTCGTCGAGATGGCGCACCTCAACGAGACGATCTACGGCGCCGGTATCGCCTCCAGTCATGAGTCACACCCCACCCCGGCGGGCAATTGGGAGAACGATGGGCTGCTGGCCAACGTGTGCAAGCACAACGTGACCCGGTTTCCCTATGAGATCGCCCGCCTCGCCCAGGATCTCGCCGGCGGGGCGATGGTGACGCTGCCCTCCCAGGCGGACTTTGCCCATGCCGAGGTCGGGCCGCTCCTGGAGAAGTACTTCGCCGGGAAGCCCGGCGTACCCACGGAATGGCGGGTGCGCGTGCTGCGACTCATCGAGAACATGACGTTGGGGCGCAACGCCGTGGGCTACCTCACCGAGTCGATGCACGGCGCCGGATCGCCTCAGGCGCAGCGGGTGCAGATCGCCCGCCAGATGGATCTCGACGAGAAGAAGGGCTTCGCCCGGCGCCTTTCCGGGATCGAGGATTAACGGGCGGCCACTCAACCGAATCGGGATCGCAGCCGATGACTCCTTGACGAACTCCGGGAGGCATCCATGCGGGTGGCGACGCTCCGTTTCGATTCGGCGCTGGGCTGGTCGACGCCCTTCCCCGAGGTCGATCCGGATCGAACACTGACCCTGTGCTTCGGGGCGCCCGGCTTCATCGACGATCCCGAGCCGATTCGCGAGCTGGCTGTGGGCGTCGGAGGTGCCCTGATCGGGTGCTCCACAGCGGGTGAGATGCACGGTCAGGAGGTCGTCGATGGCTCGCTGTCGGTGGCGATCGTCGAGTTCTCCGCCACTGCGGTGCGGTGCGTGGCCGAACCCATCACGGCGGGCGGTTCCCGGGCGGCCGGGGAAGCGCTCGGCCGCCGACTCGCCGAGGGACCGCTGCGGGCGGTGTTCGTGCTGAGCGATGGGCTCCAGGTGAACGGGTCCGAGTTGGTGCGCGGGATCACCGCCGTCGTCCCCGAAGGGGTTGTGGTCACCGGCGGACTCGCCGGAGACGGGTCCCGGTTTCAACGCACCTGGGTGATCGTCGACGGCAAACCAGTGTCTGGATTCGTCACCGCGATCGGGCTCTACGGCGATGCGGTCCGGATAGGCCACGGGTCGAAGGGCGGATGGGACAAGTTCGGGCCGGAGCGCACCGTGACCCGCTCCGAAGGGAATGTGGTCTACGAACTCGACGGGCGACCGGTGCTGGCGCTCTACCAGGAGTACCTGGGCTCACTCGCCGCCGAGCTGCCCGCTTCGGGTCTGCTGTTCCCGTTGGCGGTGCGCCAGCCCGGGTCGAACAAGCAGCTGGTACGGACCATCCTGGGTGTCGACGCCGCCGCCCAGTCGCTGACGTTTGCCGGCGACGTCCCGCAGGGCCATCGAGTGCAGCTCATGCAGGCGAACCTGCATCGCCTGATCGACGGGGCCGAAGACGCTGCCGGCGCCGCGCTGCGGCGGTCCGAGGCGACCGTGTCTCTGGCGATCGCCGTGTCGTGCGTGGGACGGCGCCTCGTGCTCGGAGCCATGACCGAGGATGAACTGGAGGCGGCGTCGCACCTGCTGCCGCCTGACGCGGCGCAGGTCGGCTTCTACTCGTATGGGGAGATCTCGCCGTACGCCAGTGGACCGGCAGACCTCCACAACCAGACCATGACGATCACGACGATCGGTGAATCGATGTGAACCGGGTCCTCGAACGCCAGTTGCGCAGGCTCGGGCTCCACCCCGACCGGCTTCCCTGTGACCTCGAGAGTTGGCAGAGCCTGCTCGCCCACGTGGCGGCCGCCTATGAGGATGCCGACCGCGGACGCTACCTCCTCGAGCGGTCGATGGAGATCTCGTCACGCGAGATGCAGGAACTCAACCGTGCCGTGGAGGAGTTCTCGGACCTTCGGGTGCAGCGCAGCGAGCAGCACTACCGGCACTTGTTCACCGAACTCCCGGTTGCGGCCTGGGAGGAGGACTTCAGCCCGGTGGTGGCTCGGTTCGAGGAGATGCGAGCCGCAGGAATCACCGACCTGGCCGCCCACTTCGACGACCATCCCGAAGCGGTCGTGACGCTGGCATCGCTGGCCGTGGTGGTCGATTTCAACCCGGCGGTGTTCGAGCTCATCGGCACCTGCCCTCGCGAGGAGTTGCTCGGTCCGGTGCGCGCCCACCTGCTCGATACCGAGGCGCTGGGGTCGTGGAGGGGTGAACTCGAGGCGATCTGGGAGGGCCGCGGCCAGGTGTCCTTCGAGTTCGCAGGCCAGCGTCTCGACGGTTCAAGGTTCCCTGCGGCGCTGCACTGGACGGCGAGCCGGGTCAACGACGTCTTCGACTACTCCCGTGTCATGGTCGTCGTCATCGACATCACCGACCGGGTGGCTGCCGAGGAACGGATGCGCCAACTCGTCAAGTCGAAGGACGAGTTCCTCGCCACCGTCAGCCACGAACTCCGTACCCCGTTGACCTCGGTGGTGGGGTACGCCGAGCTCCTTCGGGACTCGGCCGTGGGCAGCCCGGATCAGCAGACCATGGTGGACACGATCGCGGGTCAGGCTGCCGACCTGTCGAACATCGTCGAGGATCTGCTCGTTGGCGCCAGGGCGGATCTCGGGCAGCTCGATGTCGAGTCATCGCCCTTCGAGGTACTCGAGGTCGTGCACCAGGTGTTGGCGCAGTACGGGGGCGTGGCGCTCGAGGCACCCGATGCCCAGCCGGTGATGGCGCTCGGCGACTGTGCCCGCGTCCGCCAGATCCTTCGCAACCTGATGTCCAACGCGGAGCGATACGGTGGCAAGCGGCGGCTGATGTCGGTGGAGACCCTCGAGGGATCGGTTCGGCTGTCGGTCTGCGACGACGGCCCTCCGATCTCCGACGATGTGGCGACGCAGATGTTCGACCGGTACTACCGCACCCGCAATGCCTCTGGTCGTCCGGGCTCGGTGGGAATCGGCCTCACCATTTCCCGGGACCTGTCGCGGATGATGCAGGGCGACCTCACCTACCGCCACGACGGAACTTGGAGCCGTTTCGAGCTCACCCTCCCCGTCGCTCCGGCGGCGGTCATCGCTGCCTGAGCGGGCCGCTCGACACCGCCGCCGGGTGGGGCTCAGGGAGGCGTCGGTCGGCCCCGCATGAGCGACACCCGGAAGGGGCGCAGCTCCCCGCGAGCAAAGCCGCCCGCGATCACGGGATCCTCCTCCATGATCCGGCGAGCGGCGGCCTCATCGGGAGCCTCGAAGATGGCGATCCCGGTGTTGTGGGCCCCCAACGTGGGGCCAACCAGGATGATCGTCCCCTCGGCAAGCAGCCTCTGGAACCGGTCGAAGTGGACGGACCACACCGCCTCTTCTTCAGGTGTCATCGTCGCGGCGAAGTCGTCGCGCGGCGGATGGATGAAGTAGATCCATTCAGCCACGCTCACCCCTCCGGTGGAATGGCGAGGCAATCGGCGGACAGCTCCACGGGAACGAACACATTGGCGGAGATCAGCTCGGCTGAGGCTTCGAGGCGATACACCGTCGAAGCCGGGTCGTCTGTGGGGCCGCTCCAACTCTCCAGGGTGGCGGCGTACTTCACCACTGCTCCCGTGTCGTCGGCGAGCCAGTAGTCCACCTGGTTGGCGGTGACGAGCGCCCCCGACTCCGCTCCGAAGCCTGCCACCGAGAACCGAAAGTGGGTGGCGGGGATGCCGGCGATCGTCTCCGATCCGATCACCACCGGACTCTCCGGAACGATGGCGATGTCGAAGAGGCGTTGCACGGCATCGAGCACCTCTTGCTCCTGGTCCGTGGCCACGGTGTGGGTCCACGCCTCCCCGTCCCATTGGCAGGATTCGTTGCCCACGGAGTAGAGCTCGGTGGTGGATTCCTCGACGCCTTCGATGTCGGGTCCGGTCGCGGTCGTCGTCATCCGGCTGAGGCGGGACTCGGGATCGCGGTTGAAGGTCCACTCGACGGTGTTCGTCGAGGTCTCGGCCACGGTGGGGCCGACCGTGGCGACCGCCATGCGCCACTCGTAGTTGTCGAACGTTCCCAGGCCCTCCTGGATCGGAAGCGGCCCTCGCGGGGCGGCGACCGTCGTCGTGGTGGCCTCGGTGCCGGTCGTGGTGATCGTCGCCCCCGAGGCGTCGGTGCCGAACAAGGGCCCGGTGCCTCCCTCCGAACCGCAGGCCGTCACCAGCAGGGACCCGACAACGATCACTGTGACGCGGAGGGATCTCATGTCTGCTCCTTCCCCGGGTCGTCGCTATGTGCCCCGAAGGGACTCCGCCGGTCGAATGCGGGCCGACCGGAGCGCGGCCGCCGCCACGGAGCACCCGAGGATCACCACGGTGAGGGCCGCGACCCGAACGATACCCGAGGCGTCGAAGACGGCCCGAGCGGAGAGGCCGAATGCCTGGATTCGAACCACGCCACCCATTGCGATCGCCGCGACCACCCCGACGACGAGACCCGCCACCGCCACCGCCGCACCCCCGACGAGCAGGTACAGCACGCTCACACGGCGCGACATGCCGATGGCTCGCAGGATGGCGAGGTCCCGGCGACGGAGCCACGCCAGACGCCACAGGATGACGGCGAGAACGATGGCGGCGGCCACCGCCAGCGCGAGGTTGGCGACGTTGGCGAGCGAGAAGATCGGGTCCCACTCGTCGGCAAGCGCCACGAAGTCCCCGCGGCGAGCGACGGAAAGGGGGCCGGGGAGCACATCGCCCTCGGCAAGGGGACCATCACCGGGGACCACGAACATCGAGACCTCGTCACCCCACCCGAGCAGGTCTCGGGCGCCGGCGATCGACAGCCAGACCTCGTTGTCGACGTAGGTGCCCACGGAGAAGACGCCGATCACGGTGAAGACTCGTCCACGCAGCACCACCACTCCGCCCACGCTGGCGGCGCGTCGGTCGGCGAGATCGGTGCCGATCATGACCGAGTCGAGGGGATCGCCGGGCTGGAGCGGCCGTCCTGCGACGATGTCGAAGCGGGTGATCGATCGATAGCGGTTCGGGTCGATGCCCCGCACCAAGACAGCGTTCTCCGCCGACGACCCGGCGACGGCGTGGATCTCCGGGATGGCGAACCCCACGCCAAGGTCCAGAAGGTCGGCCTCGACGGAGGCCGGCATCCGGCTCCCGGTGATCTCGGCGACGCTGTTGGCTTCCTGGACGATGAGATCCACACTCGTCGCCTGCTGGTAGTCGCGGTCCATCCCGCGAGCGAACCCGTCCAGGAGCAGGTACCCGGCAAGGGGGGTCGCCACCAGCACCGTGGCGGCGACGAACAGGCTGGTTCGAGCCCGGAGGTCGGCGGCGGCGAGGCGGAGGGCAGCGATCACCATTCCCCCAGAAGGGTGTGAGCGTCGGTGGTGCCCGCGCGGCGCAGCGCCAACCATGCTCCGGCCACCCCGGTGCCGGCCGTGATGGCGCCTCCGACGAGCCAGGCAAGGGCAGGGAGCGACGGCTCGAAGACGAAGCTGCGCACGGTGGTGGCAGCGGCTGCCGCGAGGACGGCGACGGCTGCCATCGCGCCCAGACCGAATCCCGCCAGCGCCAGCATGGTGCCGCGGGTGAGGGTGAGTGCGGTGATCTGGTGCGGAGCGAATCCGAGGGCGCGGGCGATCCCGATGTCGCGTCGTCGCTCCACCAGGGTGAGCGCGGCGAGATTGAACCCCCCCACGGCGAGGGCTGCCACGCCGATCACGGTCGACACCGCAGCGAGGCTGTCGGCTGCCGAACCTCGGGCACCTTGCTCGGCGAAGAGGTCTGATTCGAAATAGACGGCAAACGTGCCGCCGCCCGCATCATCGAGGCGATCGCGCAGCGACACGGCATCGGCCCCTGGGGCAGCGACCACCGTGACCATCTGGAAGCCGCTCATCCCCTCGAACAGCTCCTCGGCCCGGGTGAAGGGCATCCACACCGAGGCGAACTTGGTGCCCGGAGCGCGCACGAGCGCCGACACGGTGAAGGTCGATCCGAAGATCTCGACCTCGGTTCCCACACTCCAACCTGCGGCGATGGCAACGCCCTCGGTGATGGCGATGTCGTCGTCGTGGGCCGGCCACGCGCCCGCAAGCAGGGCGAGGTGATGCACCGTCTCCCAGGTCTCCTGAGGAGCGGCGCGGAGTTGCACGATGCGATCGTCCATCCGGATCGGGCGGAAGATCATCGGAGTGGCGGAAGCGACGTCGCTACCCCCCACGTCTGCCACGAGCGAGAGCACGCCCGGATCGAGGCGGCCGCTCGCCGGATCGAGGGGATTGGGTGACACGACCACGATGGGCTGCGCCTCCAGCGGTGCGGCCTCATCGCGTAGACCGCCGGCGATGGCGACGAGGATCAGATACGCGGCGACGATGGGCGCGATGGCAGCGACGTGCAGGACGCTGCGGACCCAGTCGGCTGTGAGATCTCGCCAGGCGAGGCGCAGCAGGGTCACGCCAAGGCTCCGTCTCGGAGAGTGAGCAGGCGAGAGCCGTAGGGGATCAATGCCGGATCGTGGGTGACGGCGATCACGGTCACGCCGCTGTGCCGGTTGAGGGTGGCGAGCAGGTCCATGATCGCCGTCGTCGTCTCGCCATCGACATCTCCGGTGGGTTCGTCGGCGAGGAGGACATCGGGCGTCGAGGCCACCGCTCGGGCGATGGCCACCCGTTGCTGCTCGCCACCCGACAGTTCGGCGGGAAGGTGGCGGACCCGATCGCGGAGTCCGAAGTCCGCGAGCAACTCGGCTGCTCGACGGCGCGCCGCCCTCCACGGGGTTCCCCTGGCGAGCAGCGCCAGGGCGACGTTGTCCCCAGCGTCGACGGTCGAGATGAGGTTGAAGGACTGGAACACGAATCCGATGTGACGCCGCCGAAACTCGTCGAGGTCGTGCTGCGAGGCGGTGGCGACGTCGAACCCGGCGACGTGGAGCGAGCCGGCATCCGGGCGATCGAGTCCGCCGATGAGGTTCAACAGGGTGGACTTGCCACCGCCGCTTGGTCCCATCACGACGACGAATTCGCCCCGATCGACCTCGAGGTCGACCCCGCGGAGCGCCTCCACCACCCGGGTGCCGCGACGGTACGCCCGGGTCAGCCCGACGGCAGAGACCAGCCGCGGCGAGGGGGCGTCCACACATCCGAGGGTACCCCGGTAGCGTCACGTCCTCACCGAGGAGGCGGAGCCGACATGTTGATGCGGGGACTGAGCGCGATGGGGTCGTTCGGGAAGGTGCTGCTGTGGGGCGCCGGGGCGTGCCTCCTCGGAGCGGTGCTGCTCGGCGGCGAGGCACGAGGGGGTTTGGTGACTGGCGCCATCATCCTCGGGTTCACCGGATTCATGTTCGCGGTGTTCGGCAAGGCGATGGGCCGCCTCTCGGGAATGACAGACCGCATGCAGCAGGTGGGGATACCCGGTACCGCCACCATCGTCGCCGTGGGCGACAGCCGGGTGACGATCAACAACGATCCCGTGGTGAAGTTCGTGCTCGATGTCGTGGTCGGCGACGGCATCCCCTACCGGGTGGAGACCCGCCAGTTGGTGTCACGCGTGCTCATGGGAGCGGTGGTCCCCGGCACCAAGGTGGCCGTCCGGGTCGATCCCGACCGCAAGGACGATGTCGCCATCGACTGGTCCCAGCAACCGGAGCTTCCCGCAGGGGGGCGCGGGGCGGGGTCGCCTCTCGCCGGCGGCAAGGTGGGCAGCGCCGCCGAGCTGCTCGCTTCGGGCAAACGAGGCACCGCGGTGATCACGGGCATGCAGGACATGGGTGACATCTCCGACCTCGGCTACGTCGCCGCGGATGCCGATGCCGCCGACGACCGCATGTTCGTGGTCCAGCTCGAGGTCAAGCTCCCCGGGCGGGATCCCTACACGGCCACGGTGGGCCATCGCGTCCCGGAACGGCTCGTCGGTAGGGTCGGTCCCCGCACCACCGTGGATGTCGCTGTGGGTCGGAGCGACGATCAGGAGGTCGCCATCGACTGGGACTCGGTGCCGGGGTAGCGATGCGAGCTGCCGCCATCGCCGCGGTGCTGGCAGTGGTCGGTTGTGCCGATCCTGCCCCGGCGGCGAGCCCGTGGTGGTCGCCCGCCCCGGGGACCACCTGGCAGATCCAGTTGCAGGGTGAGCTGGACACGACCTACGACGTCGCCGTGTATGAGGTGGATCTCTTCGACACCCCCCAGGCCACCATCGACGCTCTCCACGCCGACGGTCGCATGGTCATCTGCTACTTCAGCGCCGGATCCCACGAGGATTGGCGTCCCGACGCCGCGGTATTCGCCGACTCGACGCTCGGTCTGCCCCTCGAGGGTTGGCCCGGAGAACGGTGGCTGGACATTCGCCGCCTCGATCTGCTCGGCGGGATCCTCGAGGCTCGGCTGGACCTGGCAGTCGACAAGGGTTGCGACGCGGTCGATCCCGACAACGTCGAGGGGTACGCCAACCCCACCGGGTTCGATCTGACGGCGGAGGACCAGATCGTCTTCAACCGATGGCTCGCGACCGGGGCCCACCGCCGAGGCCTGGGCATCGGGCTCAAGAACGATCTCGCTCAGATCCCGGATCTGGTCGCCGACTTCGACTTCGCGGTGAACGAAGAGTGCTTCGACTTCGACGAGTGCGGTCTGCTGTCGCCGTTCCTCGACGCCGACAAGGCGGTGCTTGCGATCGACTACTCCTCTGATCTCTCGGTGTGCGCCGCGGCGGAGGAGATGGGGTTCTCGCTGGTCTTCAAGGAGTGGGAGCTGGGGGCGGAGATGGAGGTGTGTGCGGGGAGGGGCTAGGGGCTAGGGGCTAGGGGCTAGGGGCTAGGGGCGGACGGCCGCTGCAATTCGCCGGACAGGCGAAGAGCGAAGGGCGATCGCGTCGGGTGTCGAGGTCCGGTACCCGGTACCCGGCACCCGACCTACTTGCCCAGACAACCCCGAATCTGCTCGGCGTGATCGTGGGGATGGCTGGCGTAGATGCTGAGCCAGTCGTCCACCGAGTACGGGCCGGACTCGGAGTGGGTGCCGTGGCGGTCCCACTCCTCGGGGGTGAGTCGTTCCAGGAGTTCCAGGCTGGCGGCGCGCACCGCGGCCACCACCGCCAGCGACGCGGCAATGGGTCGGTCGTAGTGCAGTCGCCGGGCGAACTCCGCCTCGTCGTAGCCGACGATCGCGGCATCGTCCTCGGCGATGAGACGCCGCAGCCGTACGTAGGCCGTGGCTTCGCTGTCGGCGAGGTGGTGAACCACCATGCGGGCGGACCACTCGTCGCCCGCGGCGCGTCGGTCGAGGTCGGCTTCGGTGGCTCCGGTGAGGGCGTCGGCGACGGCCTCGTACCCGGTGCGGTAGCGCTCGAGAAGGGCGATGCGGTTCATGCCGGGATGATGGCAGGCGGGCCTTCGTCGCGCAGGTAGCGGTACAGGCACCCCACCGACACGGCAGAAAGGACATGCCAGAGGGCATGGCCCTGGAGCAGGCTGGTGGGCGAACACCACACGGCGCCGGTTCGCGACAGGTTCCAGATCACATACGCCGCAGCGAATGCCCCGAGTCCGGCCCAGAACCACGGCATGCGCCGTGCCTCGATGCGAACCGGCGCCCAGGGGCGAAGGGCCGGCAGGCTCACGGCAGCCTCGACGAGCAAGGTGACGCCCACGAACACCCCGAACAGGGTCTTGCCGTGCTCGGGCGGAAGGAGCAGGACCGCGGCGGAGAAGGCGGCGAACAACGCAGCGAACCACCCGATGAACCAAGGCCAGGCCTTGCGGTGGATTCGCGCCAGGTCGTAGGCGAGGATGAAGGCCAGAAAGGCGTGCATCGAGACGACGTCGAGGTACCCGCCCCAGGCCCGCATCGATCCGTGGAAGGCGAACGAGCCGAGTCCGAGGAACAGACCTATCGCTCCGTAGAGCAGCACGTACCGGTCATCGAAGGCGAGGCGCGATGTTCCGCGTCGACGCCGTCCGGCGTCGAGCAGCACCGCCAGGCCGATCACGGCGAAGCCGAGGTTCGACCACGAGTTGGCGGGTTGGGCGGCGATCCCCGGTCCGAGCGCCTCGCAGTAGCAGTCGCCGAGGCGGATGCACTCGTCCGGCCCACCGGGATACCCATCGCGCGAGAGCACCCACATCGAGGCGAAGAAGGCCAGGACGACCACGACGCCGATGAGGAAGGGACCGAGGCGGCGCGTCTGGTCGGGGAGGGGCATCGCGAGAGACAATAGGTATCAGGTCTCAGGTCTCAGGTATCAGGCAGGAATCAGACGCGAGCCCGGGCTTCGGACTACCTGATACCTGCTACCTGACACCTGACACCTGACACCTGACACCTAGTCCCTGGTCGGCATCCGATCGCCGGGTGCGACGTGGGGGAGCGGCGGCGGAATCGTCCCCAGCTTCCCGGCTTGGTAGTCCTCAAACGCTTGCACCAGCTCGGCGCGGGTGTTCATCACGAATGGCCCGTACCAGGCCACAGGCTCGCGGATGGGCCGTCCCCCGAGGAGGAGCACGTCCACCTGGGGGCTGCGCGACTCCTGCGTCGCAGCCGCGGTGATCGTGATCGCTCCGGTGCCGCCAAAGACGGCGAGTTGGCCGTCGCGGATCGGTCGCATGTCGGAACCAACCACGGCTTGGCCGTTGAGAACATAGGCAAGGGCGTTGAACCCGGCGGGCCAGGGAAGGCGCAACCTGGCGCCGGGGCTGATCGTGGCGTGGATCATCGTGATCGGGGTGTGGGTGTCGCCCGGGCCGGTGTGGCCATCGAGGGGTCCGGCGATGAGCCGGACGACGGTGCCGGCGTCGGCGGTGGTGAGCAACGTGACCCCGGTGGCCCGGATGTCCTGGTAGCGAGGAGCGAGAAACTTGTCGCGCGCCGGGAGGTTCACCCAGAGCTGGAATCCATGGAACAGACCACCGGACATGACGAGGTGCTCCGGTGGCTTCTCGATGTGGAGGATGCCGGACCCCGCGGTCATCCACTGGGTGTCGCCGTTCGTGATGACCCCACCACCGCCGTGCGAATCCTGGTG
>CAYYIA010000006.1:9950-19298 GCA_964471875.1 uncultured Acidimicrobiia bacterium | reverse complement strand
AAGCTGCTGCCCATCGCAGTGGTGGCACTGATCATCTGGATGGAGGCGCCCTCCGTGCCGACCCAGCTCGCCCTGTTCAGCACGGCGGTCAGCGCGATTTCGGCGATCCTCGTGCTGGTTCAAGCCGAGACCGTCACCTGGCTGGTCGCTCTGGTTTCGGGTGCCTTGGGGTTGGCCTGGATCTGGTTGGGGCACACCGGACGAGTCCGGACCCGCAACACCGCCTTCTTCCTTGGCGCCTACTACGCCTTCTTCAACATCGTGGATCTGTTCGGACTCGACGACTGGTGGATCATCCTTTCGATCGCGCTCGCCGCTGGGTTCGTGTGGGGTGCGTCTCGCTGGCAATCCTCCGTCCTCGGCGGCTTCGCCACCGTGGCGGTGGTCGTCCTCATCACCCAGGTCATCAGCCTGCTGATCGACGAGCCGTCCACGATGACGTTCATCGTCGGCTACGGCGTCCCCGGCCTGCTGGCGCTCGCGGCGGCTTGGTACGTGACCGGGTCGGGGCCGACCTCGGTGGCCCCGGCGATGCCGACTATGCCACCGGCTCCCACGCCGGCGGCAGCGATGCCGGTGACCGCGTCGACCACGACGGCGACCACCGCCAAGAAGCCGGCCGCCAAGAAGGCGGCGACGGCCAAGAAGCCGGTGGCAAAGAAGGCGGCGGCCACGGCGAAGAAGCCGACGGCCACCAAGAAGGCAACCACCACCGCCAAGAAGCCGACGGCCGCCAAAGCGGCGGCTTCCAAGAAGGCGGCTTCGGCCAAGAAGCCGACTCCGAAGAAGAAGCCCACTCGCTGAGCCGAGACCTGAACACACGAAGGGGCGCACCCGGCGGGTGCGCCCCTTCGGCGTTCTTGGGATGACTCAGCGGATCAGACCGCCCTGCGCCATCTCCTCGAGGCGAGCGATGCGCTCGGGGATCGGGGGGTGCGTGGAGAACATGCGCGTGATCCCACCACCACCGCTGCCCGATCCGCGCCGCCCGAAGGCCTTGAGCGGGTCGGCGATGAAGAGCTGAGCGGTGGAGGGGTTCACCTGCATCGGGATCCGGGTGGTGCCCTGCTCGAGCTTGGCCAATGCGCGGGCGAGAGCGAGCGGCGAACCGGTCATCTCGGCGCCGTCATGGTCGGCTTCGTACTCCCGGCTTCGGCTGATCGCCATCTGGATCACCATCGCCGCCAGGGGGGCAAGGATGAGCGAGACCAGGAAGATGACCCCGCCGATGGCATCGTTGCGGCGCCGATCCCCACCCAGGCTCGACCACATCGTCATCCTCACCAGGAACGACAGTGCCGCCGCCACGGTGGCCGCGATCGAAGCGATCAGGATGTCGCGGTTGCGCACGTGCGACATCTCGTGAGCGAGGACCCCTTCGAGCTCGGTGCGATCCATCAGTTCGGTGATCCCGGTGGTCACTGCCACGACCGCGTTCTTGGGGTTGCGGCCGGTGGCGAACGCATTCGGTTGCGGTGAGGGGATCAGGTAGATCTTCGGCATCGGCATGTTCTCGCGCTGCGCCAGGGTGCGCACGATCGAGTACACCTCGGGCAGTTGCTGCTCGTCGACCGGCTTGGCCCCCGTCGACATAAGAGCCAGCTTGTGGGAGAAGAAGTACACCCCGAAGTTGAGCAGCCCGGCGAAGACGAGGGCCATGATCGCCCCGTTGGTTCCGCCCATCAGTTGGCCGACCCCGACGAAGATCGCCCCAAGGGTCGCCATCAAGATCAGGGTCTTCATGTTGTTGCGCATGGCGGGGAGGTTACCCAATGACGGGACGCAATCGACTCGCCCGATGAGGGACGGCAGATTGCAGAAGGCAGAACGCAGACAGCAGACAGCCTGCAATCCGCCATCTGCCATCTGCCATCTGCCATCTACTTCCGCGCCACCAGCACCCGGAAGTCGCCGAGGCCTCTGGGATGCAGCAGAGTCTCGGCCTCGGTCACCCGGCTGCGGAGTTGGAGGCGTTCCATGGTTTGCCCGGCCCTGGCCGCCCCGAGCTCGGCATGGCGCAGCTCCGAGAGCCGGTTGCGCAGGCCCCAAACGGTGAGGAACTCGGCCTGGGTGGTGTACTCGGTGGTGGCACCGACCGACTCGGCGGCGGCGGTCAACGCCGAAAAGTCCACATCCATGGTGATGTCGGTGGCCCCCGGTTCGAGGAGCGGATCGGGGCCGAGATGGTGGGCGCGATAGGTGCGCATGGTGCCCTCGGCGCGACGATCGGCGAGTCCGCCGCCGGTGTCGCCGTAGTCGATCACCACGACAGCCCCGGACCCAAGCATGCCGAGGGCGCATCGCAGCCACTCACCGGCAGCGAGTTGCACCTCGACTCGCGAGCCGACGGGCACCTCGGAGGCATGACGCGCCGCCCACGCCGCCACCTCGAGACGTGCCGGTACTCGGGAAGCGCGGAGCCTGCCGTCGTCCACGGTCACCGCCTCCTCGAGCCAACCGTCGGTGGACCGCAATGCAACGGCCGCCGGCAGATTGTCGAGGAGTTCATTGGCGATGATCACCCCGCGTGGCCAACCGCCGATCTCGTCGAGCGCGGCGACCACCCGTGTGCCGGGGAGGGTCGCAACGAGGGCCTGCCGTGCCGCCGGAGACACTTCCACGGCAACGGTGGCGATGTCACCCAGGTGCGGAAGCGCCCCGGTGAGCAACGAACCGCTCCCCGCCCCGCAGTCGACGACGACATCGAGGCCTCCGACCCTCTCTGCTTCTGCGACGACGAACCTCGCCAGGGCCTCACCGAACAGCGGGCTGATCTCGGGGCTGGTGAGGAAGTCGCCGCTGCGATGTGAACGCAACCGCCCCGACCCAAAGAACCCGCCCTCCGGGTCATAGAGCGCCACCTCCATGAACCGGTCGAAGTACATGGGTCCGCGTTCGGAGATCGCGACGGCGATGCGGTCGATCAGCACGAGGGACCGCTGCCCGCTGCCCGCTGCCCGCCGCCCGCCAGAGCCCGTTGCGGCCGTCCGCGATCACCTGGGCGCTGCGGTTCTGGCGGGAAGCCGGAGGCGGGAAGCCGGAAGCGACTCATGCCTTCCCCGCCACCACCGTCTCCCCCAGCAGCCGTTGAATCTGCTGCGAGAACCGAGCCGGATCACCCGTGGTCAGATATGTCGTCGTGCCCTGTCCCTCGGAGGAAGCCACCCGGGACACCTGGCGAGCCACGGCGGCGCCGGGGTCGATCACCGCCACGTCGGGTCCGGCCACCTTGGCGATCACTTCGGTGATGAAGGAGTAGTGGGTGCAGGCGAGGACGATGGTGTCCACGCCCGTGGCGAGCAGTGGGCGGAGGTGCTCCGCCACCGACGTCTCGGCTCCGTCCGGCCAACGATCCTCCACCGCGGCCGCCCATCCGGGACAGGGGTGCGGGATCACGGTGATGCCGGCGGCGAATCTCCCGACGAGGTCGTCGAACACGGCACCCTGAAAGGTCACCGGTGTGGCCAGTACCGCCACCCGGCCGGTCCGGGTGGCGGCGGCGGCAGGCTTGACCGCTGGCTCCATCCCCACGATCGGCTGGGAGAAGACGTTGCGGAGATGTCCCAAAGCCGCCGCAGACGCGGTGTTGCAGGCGACAACCACCGTGGTGGCACCGCGGTCGATGAGGGTCGCCAGCGAGGCCTCGGCAAAGTGACGCACCTCATCGATCGACCGCTCGCCGTAGGGGGCATTGGCCTGATCGGCGAGATAGAGGAGGTTCGCCTCCGGAAGCAGGCGCCGCACCTCGCGCAGCACGGACAACCCACCCACCCCGCTGTCGTACACACCGATCATCGGCGGCAAGGCTAGGACCCGCCGGTTCCTTCACCGTCGAAGTAGGACTGCACCCGTGGTGCGACCAGGTCGACCAGCCGGGGCACTTCGAGGCTGGCCAGCGGTTCCAGCACGACGACGTAGCGGAGGACGGCGATGCCGAGGAGATGCGCCATCGCCAACTCGACCCTCTCCTCGGTACGCCGCCCCCCACCGATCGCGGTGACGGCGCGATCGAGCAGACCGTTCACCAGGAACTCGCGGAACCCGGCGACACCCTGATCATTGCCACTAAAGGCACCACCGAGCATGGCGAGCAACGGGCGGCGGCTCTCAGGTGACTCCCAGACCGAGAAGAAGAACTCGGTGACCCGGCGTCCCAGACCGGAGACTTCGCCACCGAACACCAGGGGGATCACGGTCGAAGGCGACAAGGGGATCTCGATGGCAGCGGCATATAGATCGGCCTTGGTGGCAAAGTAGTGGTGCACCAGAGCGGGATCGACCCCGGCGTCGGCCGCAACGGCGCGGATGGTGGTCGCATTGAAGCCGCGCTCACCAAAGGCGGTGCGTGCCGCTTCGAGGATGCGCCCCGCGGTGTCGGGCGATCCGGGGCGGCGCCCACGCGGTTCCGGAGCAGCCACTCGGCGGCTCACGACTCGAGCACCACCATGGTCTCGTCGAGGGTGGCGACTGCCGTCGTCACCCGGGCGTCCACGCCTGCCTCGACCAGCACCCGATGCACCCGCTCCGGAGTGTCTGCGAGCACCCTGATGGTGCGGCCGGACAGGGTGACCATTCGTCCGTCGGCTTCGAGGACCTGCAGCGCCCGGCCCCAATCCGCGGCCACCACCTCGGTGACCCTGCTCCCGGCCACGATGTCGTCGACCGATCCCTGGGCCACCACCCGCCCGCGCGACATGAGGACGATCCGATCGGCCTGCTCGGCCTCGTCCATGTAATGGGTGGATACCAGCACCGCCGTGCCCGCCTCGGCGCGCCGCCGGATGAGATCCCACAGCACGGTCCGGGCGAGCGGAGACACCCCCGAGGTCGGTTCGTCGAGGATCAGCAACTCGGGATCGTGCTGGGTGGCGGCGATGAACGCGGCGCGTCGCTGGGTTCCGAGCGGCAGATCGCGCACCAGGCCTCCCCCGAGGTCGGTCGTGCCCGTAGCGGCCCCAAAGATGCTGGCGCGGAACTCGAGGTTCTCCTCCGCGGTGAGATCCCGATACAGACCGAGGTTCTGCGGCACATAGCCGACTCGTCTGCGCTGTTCGCGGGTCTGAGGCTCGCCGAACAGGGCGATCCGGCCGCTGCTCGGCGCCAGCAGCCCAAGGATCATGCGGATGAGTGTCGTCTTGCCCGCCCCGTTGGCTCCGACCAGACCGACGACCTCACCCGCGGCCACCTCGAGATCGACGTCGTCGACCGCCACGAACGATCCGAACCGCCGCGTGGCGCCGATCACGGAGACCGGGTTCATCGCACTCCCTCCGCCGATGCCAACTCGGCGACGATGGCGGCATCCTCGACCGTCACCCCGCCGCCTGTCCTGGCCCCTGCGGGATCCCATTGCCGAAATCGCCGGCCGTGGCGCCAGTCTCGCCCCGGATCGGTGGGAAGGTCCACCTCGGTGACCGATCCCGGAACGGCGGCGACGATGTCATCGGGACCACCGGCGAGCAGCACCCGCCCCCGGTGGAGCAGCACCGCGGTGCGCGCCCGCTCGGCCTCATCGAGGTAACTGGTCGCCAGCACCACCGCCGCACCCGAGGCGGCGGCGCCGGCGATGAGCCGCCACAACCCCATGCGGCTCACGGGATCGACCCCAGTGGTCACCTCGTCGAGCACGAGGAGATCGGGGCTCGGCAGCAGTGCCATCGAACCGGCGAGTTTGCGGCGCTCGCCGCCGGACAGGTTCCCCGCCAACCGGGTGCCGAACCCACCGAGTCCCGAACGGTCGAGCAGGTCACGAGCGCGCTCGCGCCATTGCGGCCCGAGGCGGTAGGCGCCGGCGACGAACTCGAGGTTCTCGTCGACCGACAGGTCGGCGAACACCCCACCCTGCGGTGGGACGTACCCGATCCTCCCCGGTCCCGGCAGCCGCACCTCGCCGTCGTGGGGCAGGCCGATGCCCGCCAGCATCCGGAGGAGGGTGGTCTTTCCGGCGCCGTCTCCGCCGACCACCGCGGTGATCTCGCCCGGGGTGATGGCGATGTCGACGCCGCCGAGGGCGACGACGACGCCGAAACGAACGGTGAGGCCGGTGGCGCCCCAGGTCATCCCGGCGCCTCGGTGGCGCGCTTGGGGGCGAGGTCCCGACGGAAGCGCAGGATCGCCAGTACGAAAATCACGAGCGCCATGACCCCGAGGATCAGGAGCGGTCGTGACAGGGCGCCGATCGAAGAGCCCTTGAGGAACACGCCGCGCATCCCCATGACGAAGTAGGTCAGCGGCAGCAGGTAGCCGATCCACCTCACCCCGGGGGCCATCGACGCCAGCGGGAAGATCATCCCCGACAGCATCACCTGGGGAAGCAGCACCATGATCGCCAACTGGATCGCCTCACCCTGGCTGTGAGACACCGTGGAGATGAGGACTCCGAGGCCAAGGACCACGAACAGGTAGAGGAGTCCGAAGGCGCCGAACATCAGCACCGAGCCGCGGAAGGGCACATCGAACACCGCGAGCCCGACAAGCGTGATGACGACGATGTCGATCACCGCCACGACGAAGTACGGGGCGATCTTGCCCACGATCACGTCCACCGGGCGCAGCGGGGTGACGGCGAGCTGCTCGAGCGTCCCCTGCTCGCGCTCGCGTACCACTCCGAGGCTCGTGATCACGGTCCCGACGAACAGGAGGATCAGGCCGATCAACGAGGGCACCATCACCGCCGCCGTGCTGAGGTCGGGATTGAAGAGGATCTCAACCTCGGTCCCCGGGGGGAGGAGTGACATCCGACTCCTCGCCGACTGGGCGACGAAGAGCTCGGTGCCGTCGAGCAGCACCCGCAGCGGCGATCCGGTGACGATCGCCACCTTTGCCTTGGAGTCGCGCAACAACTCGGTGGCCGAGGCGGCGTCACCGGCGGAATCGACGATCACCACCTCGAACACATCGCCGAGTTGGGCGGCCACGGCCTCTGCGGCGGGACCGACCACCGCGGTGTCGATCGAGGTGACATCGAAGCGCGCCGCGTATCCAAAGACGATGAGCAGCATCAACGGCAACCCGACCATCAGCGCCACGGTGCGCCGGTCGCGGCGCATCTGGCGGAACTCCTTGAGGATCATCGCTCGCATGCGAAGGGCTCCTGTCGCCGGGACATCGGGTAATTCTACGCTTGTTGAATTTCTATCCTGCTCGTGCCTACCGTGCGCCCATGAACGCCATCGCCGACATCGCCTCCGCCGTTCCCATCCATCCCGACGGCACGCTGAGCCGGGTGCTGCACTCCGACGAGCGCATCCGCCTCGTCGGGTTCTCGTTCGATGCGGGCCAAGAACTCACCGAGCACACCGCAGCACTCCCGGTGGTCATCCAGGCGATCACTGGCACGCTCGATGTCACCGCCGGCGGGGAGACGGTGCGCCTCGTCCCTGGTGGCTGGATTGCCCTGGCACCGGCGGAGCCGCACACCGTGATGGCGATCGAGCCGAGCGTGTTGTTGCTCACCATGCTGAGAGGTCCGCAAGAGACCGCTTGAGGGAACCCGAATGGGCTCACCCGGGAATCAGGTGCCGGCCCGAGGCCGGTCCGACCCCTGATCGAACCCATGACCCATTCGGGTTCCCTCTTGACCCTCACGCAGCGTGAGGGTTTATGGTCTGCAGCGATATGACCCAGACCATCGGCGCGATCGCCCGGCTCGCCGGAATCTCGATCCGCACCCTCCACCACTACGACGAGATCGGACTGCTCGCCCCCGGAGGGCGTAGCGAAGCCGGGTATCGCCTCTACGAGGACGCCGACCTGGAGCGGCTGCAACAGATCCTGCTGCTGCGCGAGCTCGGGTTCGGCCTCGACGAGATCGCCCGGGTGCTCGACGACCCTGGCTACGACCGGACCGAAGCGCTGCGCCAGCAGCGCGACCAACTCGAACGGACCCGGGCCCGGATCGATCGACTCATCGCCGCCGTGGATGGAGCCATCGCAGCCGCCGAGGAAGGACGAACCATGACCCCCGAAGAGTCCCTCGAAGTCTTTGGTGACTTCGACCCCAGCGAGTACGAGGACGAGGTGAAGGAACGCTGGGGTGACACCGACGCCTACAAGGAGTCGGCGCGCCGCACCAAGTCGTACACCAAGGCCGACTGGCAGCAGATCGGCGCGGAGAGCGACGCCATCAACCAGGCGTTCATCGCCCTCATGGATTCCGGGGTGCCGGCCACCAGCGCTGAAGCCAAGGCGGTGGCGGAGCGCCATCGCGGTCACATCAGCAAATGGTTCTACCCGTGCTCACCCGAGATCCATGCCGGCCTGGGAGCGATGTACGTCGCCGATGCCCGATTCACCAAGAACATCGACAAGGCGCGAGAGGGGTTGGCGAAGTACATGTCCGAGGCCATCGCCGCGCGGTGGGGGTGAGGACCGCGCCACGGGTGCGTTGGGACGGGCAATCCCTACTGTTCGGCGCAGCAGCCATCGACAGGAGATGCCCATGTCCATTGCGAAGATCATCGAGATTACGGCGCGGTCGGAGAAGTCGTTCGAGGACGCCATTCGCACCGGCCTTGCCAAGGCGGGCGAGTCGGTGCACGGGATTCGGGAGGCCTGGATCGAGTCGCAGAAGGTCATGGTCGAAGGGAACAAGGTCGTCGGGTTCCAGGTCGATCTCAAGGTCACGTTCCTCGTCGACTGAGCTCGCTCTCTGCGAACGGGCGAGGATCACGGCATCATGTCCCCCATGAACCGCGCCAGCTTCTTCAAGATCATCCTCATCCTTGTGGCGTTCAACGCCGCCATCGGCATCTATGCCCTCATCGGGGGCGAACTAGGTGACACCGGCGGCAAGATCCTCGCCACGTCGCTGCTCGCCACGATGGGTGCCGTGCTCGTGCTGATGTGTGCTCCCGCGGCAAGCGCCGGGCGCGGGTGGTGGTGGCCCAAGATCGGGATGCTCGCCGCCGGCCTCGCCTCCGGCTTGTTCATCTTTGCGGTGTGGGCGGAGCCCTTCGAGGACTTCTTCAAGATCGCCGGTACCGCCCTGGTGGTCGCCGTGACCGCGGCATTGATCAGCCTGCTCTCGGCGTGGCCGGGTAGCGGGCGGCTCTCCTGGGTGCGTTCTGCCGCCACCGTCCTCGCCGTGATCGGCGGCGCCATGATCATCACGGCGACCTGGTTCGAGGGTGACCTCCCCGGGGGCTACTGGCGGTGGTTCGGGATCGTGATGGTCCTCCTCGCCGCCGCGGCAATCGCCACACCGGTGGTACACCGCATGACCGCCCAGACCGCACCGCAGCCCTTCACCCACTGCCCATTCGATGGCGCGACGGTGGAGGGTGTGGTCGGCAAGACGCTCACGTGCCCATCGTGCGGCCGCCGGTTCGAGGTGGAGTTGCGGTAGGA
>CAYYIA010000006.1:0-9850 GCA_964471875.1 uncultured Acidimicrobiia bacterium | reverse complement strand
TTCGCTGTCGCGGCTTGTGGTGATGACGACGCTGGTACACCCACCACCACGCTGCCTGACGGAGCGGTGATTGCCGAGTTCCGGACGCCAGACGGCAACTTCAAGGTGCTGCTCACCGGGGCTGCCGCCGAACAAGCCCGGGCCGCCCACGAGTCGGGCACCCAACCCGGGATTCCCAACGGGAGGATCCTGCGCGGCGACGGCGGGGTGAACCTCGGTCACGACTGGCACCTGGTGGAGGTCGAGTTCGCCGACATGACCATCGAGGTGTGCGACGGCACCGCCGCCTACATCGACTCGATCGGCTACGACGCCTGGGTGGCCGGAGCCGGCGATCGCTACTGCCCGTGGGGCGCGGAACTGGTGGCGCTTAGCGAGTAGGCACTTGGCACTAGGTCCTAGGCACTAGGCACTAGGCACTAGGGGGGAACCTAGGACCTAGCGCCTTCGAGCTAGAACCCGCGCGCCGCCTCACCGAAGAACGCCAGCACCTGCGGGAAGAAGCCGACCACGATCACCACCGCGGCGGTGATGGCGATGGCGAGCACCAGCGACGGGGCGGTGCGGATCTCGGCGGCTTCGGCTTGGGGTACCGCGATGGGCACCTCATCCATGTACACCGACTTCACGATCCTCGCGTAGTAGAAGAGCGCCACGACCGCGTTCACCGCGGCGATCACGGCGATGGCGATCGCCCATCCGCTCTCGAACACGCCGATCACCGAGCGGAACATGACGAACTTGGCGAACCACCCCGCCAGGGGCGGGATGCCGGCAAGGGCGAAGAAGAACATCGAGAGGAGGCCAGCGGTCGCGGGGGCGTAGCGAGCCATCCCCGCCCAATCGGCGATCTCCCCCGACTTCGCCTTGGCGGCGCCGGCGATGACGACGGCAAAGGCACCCAGGTTCATGAAGGCGTAGATCAAGAGATAGGTGATCGACCCGAAGAACGCATCGGCAAGACCCACGCTGTCGTACGAGGCGGCCATGGCAAAGGGAACCAGGATGAACCCGCCGTGGGCGATCGACGAGTAACCCAACAGACGGACGATGTTGGTCTGTTTGAGCGCCCCGAGGTTTCCGACGGTCATCGAGGCCACCGCCAGGATCCACAGGATCGGACCCCAGATCTCGGGCACCGCGGCGAAGGCCTCGTAACAG
The DNA here is from genome assembly GCA_964471875.1 of uncultured Acidimicrobiia bacterium. Taxonomy (GTDB): domain Bacteria; phylum Actinomycetota; class Acidimicrobiia; order Spongiisociales; family UBA11373; genus UBA11373. The sequence goes on along the minus strand of CAYYIA010000006.1, from coordinate 8,689 downwards.
AGCACCAGCAGGCCGACGAAGCCGGCCGCCTTGGAACCCACCGAGAGGTACGCCGCCACCGGGGTGGGCGCACCCTGATAGGTGTCAGGCGCCCAGAAGTGGAACGGCACCGCCGACACCTTGAAGGCGAACCCGACGAGGACGAACACCACCCCCATCACAAAGGCCGGTTCGGGACCGAGGTCGAGCGCCGCCGATTGCGCCGCGATCCCGGCAAAGGTGATCTCCCCGGTCAGTCCGTACACCAAGCTCATTCCGAACAGCATCACCGCGGTGGCCAACACCCCGGTCAGGAAGAACTTCAGCGAAGCCTCGTTGCCGCGCAGGTCGCCCTTGCGCCACCCGGCGAGGAGGAAGGCCGGAGCCGACACCAGCTCCAGGCCCACGAAGATCGTGATGAGATCGCGTGCCGAAGCCATCACCACCGCCCCGGTCACCGAGGCGAGGATGAGGAAGTAGAACTCGCCCTGGTAGTAATCGTCGCTCTCCAGGTACCCGACGGAGAGCAGCAGGCTGACAATGCCGCTCACCAGGAACAGGCCTTTGAGCACGAGGGCGAAGTCGTCGATCACGTAGGAACCGCCGAACATCGTCCGCGTGCCCCCGTCGACACACCCGGCGATCGAATCGCAGAAGGCCATGGTGAGCAGGGGGAACGCCGCCGCCACCATGCCCACGAGCGCCGTGACCCCGGCCAGGTACTTGAGCCGGTCGGGCAGCACGAGATCGATCGCCAGGACGGCAAGCAGCGTGACCCCGAGGATCAGCTCCGGTGCCAGGGCGTGGTAGTCGAACACTCAGCCTCCGAACGTCGAACGAATCAGGTCGACCACAGCGCCGTCGGTGGCGCCGAAGACGATCTTGGGGAACACCCCGATGGCGAAGATGGCGATGACCAGCGGGATCCACGCCGCCAGTTCGAAACGGTCGGCGTCGTGCCACTCCTTGGAGGTCCACTCCTCCTTGGGCTCGCCGAGGTTGACCTTCTGCAACATCCACAGCAGATACCCCGCGGTGAGCACCGTGCCGATGGCTCCGATCACCATCGCGGTGCGGAACACGGTCAGGCTCAATCCGTCGAGCGGGTTGAAGGCGCCGAGCAACGCCATGAACTCACCCCAGAACCCGGCGAGACCAGGCAGTCCCAATGAGGCCATCGCGGTGAAGCCGAGCAGCCCGCCCAGGACCGGCATGAGCTTCATGTTGCCGCCGAGGCGCGACATCTCCCGGGTGTGATACCGGTGCTGCATCGAGCCGGCCAGGAAGAACAAGAGGCCGGTGATCAGGCCGTGCGCCACCATGCCGATCACCGCGGCGTTGATGCCGACATCGGTGAGGGTGGCGATACCGAGCATCACGAAACCCATGTGTCCCACCGAGGAGAACGCGATCAGGCGTTTCATGTCGGTTTGGGCGAGACACGCCAGCGAGCCATAGATGATGGCGATCACCGCCAGGATGGCGATGGCCGGAGCCCACTGTTGGGCCTGCTCGGGCAGGATCGGGAGGCTGATCCGGATGAAGCCGTACGAGCCGAGCTTCAGGAGGATGGCAGCCAGCAACACCGAACCCACCGTCGGCGCCGCGGTATGGGCGTCGGGGAGCCAGGTGTGCAACGGCCACATCGGCACCTTCACCGCGAACCCGAGGAACAGGGCGGCGAACACCCACCCGCCAAAGGCGCCGGCAAACGCTCCCGCCCGGCCTGCTTCGGCGAGGGCGATCATGTCGAACGTGTGCGGGTCCGACTTGAAGTACAGGGCCAGGAAACCCAGGAGCATGAAGGCGGAGCCGAACAGGGTGAACAGGAAGAACTTGATCGAGGCGTAGAGCCGCGTCTCGACTTCCTTCTTGAAGCCGGGGAGGCGGATCTTGGTGCGGTCACCCCAGATCCCGATCATGAAGTACATCGGGAGCAGCACCAACTCGAAGAAGATGAAGAACAGCACCAGGTCGAGGGCGACGAAGGTGCCGTTCATCCCGGTCGCCAGGATGAGCATGAGTACCAGGAACGCCTTCGGGTTGTGCGGCTCCGGCCAGTGGTTCCACGAGTAGATGATGCACAGCAGCGTCATCAGCGTGGACAACACGAGCAGCGGCAGGCTGATCCCATCGATCCCGATGTGGAACCGCGAGCCGATCGCCGAGATCCACGAGAGGTCCGTCCCCAACTGGAACTGGGAGGAGGAGCCCAGATCGAAGGTGAAGGCGGCGTACACGGAACCGGCGAACGAGGCGAAGGCGAAGATCAAGGCAGTGAACTTGGCGGCGCGCTCCTGCTTCCGGGGCATGAGCAGCACCAGCGCTGCCCCTGCCAGGGGTAGGAACACGATGAGGCTCAAGCCCCATCCGGTTTCGAACCAGTCCATCTCCTCGTCCTCCTCCTAAGAGCCCTCTACGTGAAGATCAGGAAACCCACGACCAGCAGCACCGCGCCGACGAACAGGCCGCCGGCGTACTGCTGGATCCTTCCCGACGTCGTGTACCGCACGGCATCGCCCGCCTCCCCCGTGGCCGAGGCCGCGGCGTTGAAGGCGAAGTCGATGCCGCGCTGATCGAATCCGAGATACACGATGCGCGACAGGAACACCGAGACCGCCCCGAAGGCGTTCACCACCCCGTCGATCACATAGGTGTTGGTCCAGTTGGTGAACCGGGCGATCGGGCCCTTGATCGGATCGACCACCGCCTTGGCGTACAGATCGTCGAGGTAGTACTTGTTGGCCAGCAGCGGGTACAGCACCGGGATGCGGAACGTGTCCCGGGCCTGTTGGGTGGCGGCATCACGCTTCCACAGGCGCGTGCCGGCAGCGATGCCGAGGAGCGCCACGGCGAGGCCGATACCGGCGAGGACGAAGTCGATCGACTCGGCGTGATGGTCCCCCATCACCTGCGGCCGGGCCGCCAGCCAGTGGGTGAATCCGGTGAAGATGCCGGGGATGTTGGCGAAGCCGGCGATCGCCGACAGCACACCGAGGCCGATCAGCGGGTAGGTCATCACCTTGGGCGACTCGTGAGGATGGGCATGACCCTTGTACTCGCCGAAGAAGGTGAGGTACACGGCGCGGGTCATGTAGAAGGCGGTGATGAAGGCGCCGGCGATGGCGATGCCGAGCACCACCGTGGCCAGGGTGCCGCCGCCGTGGCCGGCGTCGTAGGAGATCGAGGCGAGGATCTCATCCTTCGACCAGAACCCGGCGAGCGGGAAGATCCCGGCCAGGGCGAGCGAGCCGATGAGGAAGGTGCGGTAGGTCCACGGCATCGCCTTGCGCAGCCCGCCCATGTCGCTCATGTTGTTCGAGTGCACGGCGTGGATCACCGAACCGGCACACAGGAAGAGCAGGCCCTTGAAGAAGGCGTGGGTGAAGAGGTGGAACAGGCCGGCGGTGTACGCCCCGGCCCCCATCGCCGTGACCATGTAGCCGAGCTGTGAGAGGGTGGAGTAGGCGAGCACCTTCTTGATGTCGTCCTGCACCAGGGCGATCAGACCGGTGAGGAACAGGGTGAGGGCACCGATCACCATCATGATCGCCTTCACGTCGACGGCGAAGCCGTCGGTCTGGAACAGCGGGAACATCCGCCCCACCAGGTACACCCCGGCGGTCACCATGGTGGCGGCGTGCATCAGCGATGACACCGGAGTCGGTCCTGCCATGGCATCGGGGAGCCAGACATGGAACGGGAACTGGGCGCTCTTGCCCATCGCCCCGATGAACAGCGCCAGGCCGCCCCAGAACGCCACCTGCTGGAGCGCCGAGTCCCCGTCGGCGACGGCCTCGAGGATGTCGGTGAAGCGGAACGACCCGACGGTGACCCCGATGATGATCACACCGACGAACAGGCCGACGTCGGCGATCTTGTTCACCAGGAACGCCTTGTTGCCGGCGACCACATTGGCGTGGTCCTCCCAGTAGTGGGCTATGAGCAGGTACGAGGCGAGGCCGACGAGTTCCCAGCCCACGACCAACTGGATCAGGTTGGGGGCGGACACCAGAACCAGCATCGCCCCGGCGAACATCGTGAAGGCGGCGAAGAACCAGGTGTAGCGGACGTCGCCCTTCATGTAGCCCTTGGCGTAGGTGAACACCGCCAGGCCGACCACGCCGACCACCGCGTACATCATGATGGAAAGCCCGTCGACCACCCATCCCCACTCGAGGGTGTACGACCCGATGCGGGCGATCTCGACCGAGCCCTCGTACGAGATGCCGTCGGAGGCGTTCATCACGAAGAGCGCCACGCCGTACACCGCGACGAAGAGCATTGCCGCCTCGGCCAGCTCCCAGCCCTTCATGGGGAGGCGCTTGCCGAAGAACACGATGCCGAACATGAGGACCAGTGGGACCACCGGGATCAGCCATGCCCACTGCGCCAGCAGGCCGCCATCGGTGAGATGGGCGGCGCCCTCCGAGTACGCGGCGAGCATCACCATTTGAGGAGGTCCAGTTCGTCGACGTTGGCCGCGGAGCGGTTGCGGAAGATCAGGATCACGATCGCCAGGCCGATGCCCACCTCGGCGGCGGCGATGGTGATCACGAAGAGGGCGAACACCTGGCCGGACACCAGGGCGTCCTGGAGGTACTGGCCGAAGGCGACAAGGTTGATGTTCACCGCAGTCAGCATCTACTCGATCGAGAGCAGCACGAGCACCGCATTGCGCCGCACCAGCACGCCGTAGATGCCGATCGAGAACAGCAGGGCGGCGAGGACGAGGAACTGGTTGACGATCATTCCAAGTCCTTCCGCGCCAGCACGATGCCACCGATGAGGGCGGCGAGAAGCACGAACGACACCACCTCGAATGGGATCACGAACCGCTCGAAGAGCACCTCGCCGATGTCGCCGGCACGGGCCACACCTTCGGGAAGAGCGGCATCCTCGAACGACAGCGTGGTGACCGTGGCCATCGCGGCAAAGGTGCCGAGCGCCACGATCAGTGCAGGCCAGCGCCGCTTGTGGTCGAGGCGCACCGGGTCGGCCTTGGTGGGTGCCCGGGTGATCATGATGCCGAAGAGGAAGAGCACGACCACCGCGCCGATGTAGACCAGCACCATCGTCCAGGCGACGAACTCGGCGCCGAGCATGAGGAACAGGGCGGCGGATCCGGCCAGCGCCACCACGAGCATCAGAGCGGCATGGATCACGTTGCGACTCGTGACCACCATCACCGCGGCACCCACCATCGCCAGGGCTATGACGAGGAAGACGATGTTGCGGGCGTCGCCGATCCAGTCGGTGAACTGCATCACTTGGCCTCCAACGCCGGGGGCGTGGGCACCGTCTTCAACCACTGCGTCAGACGCTCCTTGTCATGGAGCAGGCTGGCGATCGAACCCTCCGAGTACTCGTACTCGGGCGACCAGAACAGCGCATCGAACGGGCAGACCTCCACGCAGATGCCGCAGTACATGCACAGCGCGTAGTCGATGTCGAAGCGGTCGAGCGTGGCGCGGCTGCGGGGACGGCCGCCTGGCTTCGCCGGAGGCTGCATCTCCTTGTGGCCCTCGATGTAGATGCACCAGTCGGGGCACTCCCGGGCGCACAGCATGCACACCGTGCATGCCTCGACATCGAGGGCGATCACCCCGCGCGCCCGTGGCACGGGGGTCTCCTTCTCCTTCGGGTAGTTGACCGTCGGAGGACGTTGGAACAGCGTCTTCAGGGTCAGCCACAGGCCCTTGGCAAGACCGATCCCGGGAATCCTTGGCGCCATCACAGCACCACCTTCGCCACGGCCGTACCCAGGATGTTGAGCAGGGCCAGCGGAATCAGCCAGCGCCAGGCGATCGACTGCAACTGGTCCTCCCGCAACCGCGGGAAGGTCCAGCGGAACCAGATGATCACGAATACCAGGAGCGACACCTTGGCCATGAGGATCACCGGCCCGAACACCTCGAGCGCCCCCGACGACAGCCCGGGGAGGTACCAGCCGCCGAGAAACAGGGTGGCGGCGATGGCCGACATGGAGAACATCCCGGCGTATTCGGCGAGGAAGAACATCGTGAAGCGGAGCCCCGAGTACTCGGTGAGATAGCCCATGACCAGTTCGGACTCGGCGATCGGCATATCGAAGGGGGTCCGGTTCAACTCGGCGAGCATGGCGATGATGAAGATGGCAAAGCCGATCACCTGGCCCTGGAAGAGGTAGGGCAGTCGGATGGCCACTTCCCCAATGGTGAACACCGGTGCCGCCTGGGCGGCGACGATCCCATTGAACGACATCGTGCCGGCCTGGATCACCACCCCCACCACCGCGAGGACGAGCGGCAACTCGTAGGCGATCAACTGAGCACCGGCGCGCAGACCACCCATCAGCGAGTACTTGTTCGCCGACGACCAGCCTGCCATGAGCACGCCGATCGTCCCGAATGAACCCGCCGCCAGCGCGTAGAACACCCCAAGGTCGAGGTCGCGCACGACGAGCTTGGGACTGAACGGCACGATCACGAACACCGCCAGCGTCGACATCAGCACGATCATCGGAGCGAACTTGAAGACCGGGCGATCGGCGTCCGCTGGGACGAGGTCTTCCTTCTGCATGAACTTGAGGCCGTCGGCCAGCGGTTGCGCCCATCCCCAGCGACCGCCGGCGAAGTAGGGGCCGATGCGGCTCTGCATGTGCGCCGAGATCTTGAGTTCGGCGAAGATGAACACCAGAGACACCGCCGGCACCACGGCGGCGATGATCGCCACCTTGAGGACGACCAGCACCCAGAAGTTGTCGAGGAGGGCGCTCATCGGTCCACGTCCCCGAGCACGAAGTCGAGGCTGCCGAGGATGGCGATGATGTCGGGCACGAGTTGGCCGACGAGCAGCCACGGCAGCACCGAGATGTTGGAGAACGACGCCGAGCGGATCTTCAACCGGTAGGGACCGCGGCCCCCTTCGGAGACGACGTGGTAACCCATCTCCCCCTTGGGGTTCTCGGCTCGCACGTAGATCTCGCCTTTCGGCACCTTGATGACCCGGGGCACCTTGGCCTGGAGGTCGCCACCGGGGAGGCCGTCGATCGCCTGGCGAACGATGCGGGTGGCCTGGCGGATCTCCTCCATGCGGACGAAGTAGCGATCGAGGCAGTCGCCGTTGGAGCCGGTCGGGATGTCGAACTCGAAATCCGCGTACGGCAGGTAGTGGTCGCTCTTGCGCAGGTCGAACTTCACGCCGGAGGCGCGCAGGTTGGGGCCGGAGACGCCGAAGTCCAGACCGCGGTCGCGGGGGATGATCCCGATGCCCTTGGTGCGCTTGACGAAGATCTCGTTGCCCAGGACCAGGTTGACCATGTCGTCGACCACGGAGTCGACCTTGTCCATCGCCACGCGCGTATCTGCCAGGAATCCGGCGGGGAGGTCCTGGAACACCTTCTTTTGATCCGACCCGCCACCGGCGGCCGGCTTCACCCCGCCGATGCGGTTGAAGTTGGGATGGAACCGTCCACCGGTGACCCCCTCGATCAGATCGAGCACGCGCTCGCGTTCGCGCAGGGCGTGCATCAACGGGGTGGCGGCGCCGAGTTCGAGCGGGTACGAGGAGAGAAACACCAGGTGGGAGGAGATGCGGGCCATCTCGGTGAGGATGAGCCGGATGTACTGCGCCCGCGGCGGGGCCTCGATCCCCATGAGCCGCTCCACCGCCACCATGAACGGGATCTCGTTGGCGAAGCCCGACACCCAGTCGATGCGGTTCACCAGGGCGGTGATCTGCGGATAGGTGCGCACCTCGGTGAGCTTCTCGTAGCCGCGGTGCATGTACCCGATCACCGGTTCCACCGAGGTGATCATCTCGCCGTCCACCTTGGCGACGAGGCGGAGCACCCCGTGCGTGGAGGGATGCTGCGGGCCCATGTTCAGGGTCATGTCCGGGGTCTCGAGCTCGACCGATACCGAGACGTCGCTGGCGTGGATGGCGGCGAGCCGGTTGTCGATCATGCGTCCGCCTCTTGCTCCGCAGCGTCACCGGCTTCGGTGTTGGTCTCCCCCGGCATGCCTTCGACGTCCACCGTCCCCGGCCACGGCTTCACCTCGCGGCTGAGGAGCGGGAAGGTCTTGCGGAGCGGATGCCCCTCGAATCCGTCGGGGAGATAGAGATGCGCGGTGTTGGGATGTCCCTCGAAGACGATGCCGAACATCTCGGCGGACTCCCGCTCGTGCCAGTTGGCCCCGCCGTAGACGCCGACGAGGGTGGGAAGGCTCGGAGCCTCCTTGGGCACATCGGTGGAGATGATGACGGCGTTGCCCTCGGTGACGTCGCCGAGACGGGAGAGCACCTCGTAGCGCTCTTCCACCGGGGACTCGGCGGGCTCACCCACGGCCCGCTCGTTCGACCAGTCGATGGCCGAGAGCCAGGAGAAGAAGGGGAGGTGCGGCTTCAGGGTGCGATGCGCCTCCACCCACCGCTCCCGGGTGACGAACACCTTGGCGGTGCCGAAGTCGGAGCTGTATCGGCTGGCGCCGACCAACCCCGCAAAGTGTTCGGCCGCCTCAGACGGGTTCACGATCTCGCTCGTTCCACTTGGCCTTGACGTTCTCTGCCTGGATCTTCTTTTGCAGCATGACGATGCCGTCCATGAGCGCCTCGGGTCGGGGCGGGCATCCCGGGACGTACACATCCACCGGGATCACCTGATCGACACCCTTGGTGACGCTGTACGAGTCCCAGTAGGGGCCGCCGCAGTTGGCGCACGACCCCATCG
>CAYYIA010000005.1:0-20463 GCA_964471875.1 uncultured Acidimicrobiia bacterium | reverse complement strand
CCGCGCTTCACCAGGAGGGGAAGCCGTCCGCAGTGGTCGAGATGGGCATGGGTGAGCAGGACAATGTCGATCTCACGGGGATCGAACCCGAACGGCTCGGAGTTGTCCTCATCGAGACGGCGACCACCCTGGAACATCCCACAGTCGATGAGCACCCGCACCCCGGCCGCCTCGACCAGGTGACACGACCCGGTGACATCCCGATTGGCCCCATGAAACGAGATCTTCATTCCGCCTCCTAGTGCCTAGTGCCTGGTGCCTTCTCGAGTACCACCCCGTACACGAACCCCATCGGCCCCATTCGCCACACCCGGGTCAGCCGCAGCGGTCCATCGCCATAGATGTGCTCGGGTGGCGGCAGCGAATCGAGACTGCGATGCAGGTACCGGTACTCACCGATCGCTCCGATGGTGGCACCGGCGAGGGGGAGCACCACCGCGGTGCCCATGCGATGCAGCACCCGCTTCCACGCCTTCTCCGGCCGAGCGAGATCGACGATGGCCGCCACCCCACCGGGACGGAGCACCCGGGCGATCTCGGCGAGCGTCTGCGGAATCGACTCGAGATTGCGCACCACATAGGCGGAGAAGACCCCATCGAACCACCCGTCGGGAAACGGAATGTGTTCACCCGAGGCCACGACCTTCTGCCTGGCGGGATTGAGTGCCAGCATTTCCGGCGACGGATCGAGGGCCACGATCTCACGGTCGCCGAGGTCGGGGTTGGCGGCCCCGGTGCCGGCGCCGAGGTCGAGCACGCGCCCCGGAGGCAGGAAGGCGATCGCCTGGCGCCGCCAATCGTCGTCACGACCCAACGAGAGCAGGCGGTTGAGCCGGTCGTACCGGCCGGCGATCCGGGAGAACACCTCCCGGCCGCTCACGAGATTCGCTCGAAGCCGGTGTAGGGCTGCAGCACCTCGGGCACGATCACCGAACCGTCGGCCTGCTGCCCGTTCTCCAGGATGGCGATGAGGGTGCGTCCCACGGCGACGGCGGTGCCGTTGAGGGTGTGAGCGATGGCGGGATCGCCCGTGCCTTCCCGGTAACGGATGCGGAGTCGCCGGGCCTGGTAGTCGGTGGTGTTGGAGCACGAGGTGAGCTCGCGGTAGGCGTTCTGACCGGGGAACCACCCCTCGATGTCGTACTTCTTCGCAGCCGAGTCGCCGAGGTCGCCGCTGCACACGTTCACCACCCGGTACGGGATACCGAGCGCCGCGATCAGCGACTCCTCGATGGCGAGCAGCGCATCGTGCTCCTCCCACGACCGCTCCGGGGTGCAGTACGAGAACATCTCGACCTTGTCGAACTGATGCACCCGGAAGATGCCGCGGGCGTCCTTGCCATAGGTGCCCGCCTCGCGGCGGAAGCAGGTCGAGAAGCCGGCGTACCGCATCGGCATCGCGGCAGCATCGAGGATCTCATCGGCGTGCATCCCCGCCAGCGGCACCTCGGCGGTACCGACGAGGTACAGGTCGTCGGCAGTGACCGTCCCCGCTCCGTCGGACACCCCCACCGCATACACCTGGTCGCGTGCTCCGGGGAAGAAGCCCGTGCCGAACAACGCCTGATCGCGCACCAGCACCGGCGGCACCACCGGGGTGAAACCCTCTTCCATCAGACGACCCAGAGCCCACTGCACCAGGGCGAACTCCAACAACACCGCACGGCCCTTCAAGAAGGCGAAGCGCGACCCGGACACCTTGGCGCCGCGGTCCATGTCCAAGATGCCCAGTCCCTCACCGAGATCGACGTGATCGAGCACCGGGAAGTCGAACGATGGAACGGTGCCCCGGGTCTTGATGGCGACGTTGTCGGCGTCAGTCACCCCCTTCGGCACCGAGGCATGGGGCGGATTCGGCAGCGGCACCCAGATCGCCTCGAACCGGGCGTCCATGGCGTCGGCCTCGGCCAACGCCGCCTTGTACTGCTCGGCGAGTTCGGCCGCGGCGGCGATCGCCGCCTGCTTCTCGGCACCCTGCAACCGGGCGATCTCCTTGCCCGACCGGTTCTGCGCGGCGCGCAGCTCCTCCGCCGCCGCCCGGGTGCGACGCCGGCCCTCATCCAACGCCACCAGCGCCGGCACATCGACAACCAACCCACGATGGGCAAACGAAGCCGCGAGCGCCTCGGGATTGGTGCGGAGGAGAGAGATGTCGAGCACGGAAGCAGGATAGAAGGGGCGTTGCCCGTTACCCGTTACCCGTTACCCGTTACCCGTTACCCGTCATCCGAGATGTCAGATCTCAGATGTCAGGCAAGAGAATCCGGACCTGATGCCTGATGCCTGATACCTGATACCTGACTGGCGACTGGAGACTGGAGACTGGAGACTTCCTCGCTCACATCCCCGCCAGGGCGCGCTGCACTGCCGTCTCTTCTTCCACCGACAGTGGCTCGATGCCTTGGCCGTCGCGGATCATCTTGGTGAAGAAGAGCGATTGGCGGGGGCCGTGCAGGAGCGTGATCACCAGGCCGTCGCGACGCTCGTTGAGCAGCGCGATCGCCCGCGACATGTGGCCGGTGCGTTCGTCGTTGGCGTCGAAGGTGACCACCGCGGCGTAACGGATCGCCCCCGGCATCCTCTCCACCAGCGACTTGAGGATCGGTTGGATCTTGGCGACCGCCGCCTCCACCAGGGCAAGGTCCTCGTCGAGTCGCCGGATCTGGTCCAATACGTTGGCGTCGCGAGGCAGGGCGGAGAAGCGGCGCCGCTCCAGCGACACCATGTAGATCGCCATGATGGCGACGAACAACGCGATCACGGCGATGGCGTCGATCAACACGTCATCCGCCCGGGTTGACCTTGAACCGGAAGACCACCGAATCGTTCTCCTCCTCGTCGTCGTCGCGCATGATCGACGCCGAGATCTCGTAGGTGACGCCCGGGGCAGTCGGCAGGCCGGTGAAGATGAGTGTGGTGGAGGTGGCGGCCTCGAGACCGGCCACGTCCTGCTCCGCCTGGAACAGCTCGCCGGTGTTGGACAGCAACTGCACCCGCACCGTGATGCCGGTCACATCGACGTTGCCCCGGTTGGACACCACGACCTGAGCAGCCTGGTCGCCGGTGACAGCGAGCACCGGAAGGCCGTCGGCCTCTCCCACCGGGCCCGGTTCGAGCTTGAGATCGGCGAGGGCGATGTCGTCGACCGGGGCGATGGTCCCGGCGAGGAACATGCGACGCGCCAGGTCACGCGGCTCGTAGAGCGACTCGTCCTCTGCAGGGACGAATGCCACCGAGGGGAAGGGATCACCGAACAACGTGATGTCCACCTCCTCGACTTCGGCGAGGAAGCCAACATACGCGCGATCACCCACGCGCAGGTCGATCAAGCCCCGTCCCAGCGCGGCAAGACCCTCTTCGTCGAGCGGGTTGGCCGAAAGGGCGAGCATTCCGGCCCGGGTGTCGCTGATCCCCGATCGCCACGCCCCGGCGGCGATGCGGAGGAACAGGCTCGCCTCCGACAGGTCGGCGGGGGCCTCGATGTCGACGAGGCGGGCCACCATCTCCTCGGCGGAGGCCTCCATCACCCCGAGCCGCTCGACGAGGGTGGCCCGGTCGTAGTCCTCGATGTCGAGCACCAGTGCGGAGAGGGTTCCGCCCACCTCGCCCGCGGTGGAGGACACGTCGAAGGCCAGGTCGAGATACGCCCGGGTCGTCTCCCGCTCGCCCTGGGCCTGAAACACCCCGTAGGCGATGCCGAACACGACCCCGACGACCACGAGGACGGCGAGCGTGCGACGCCGCCGCTTCCTCCGGGCAGCGGGGGAATATGACACAGGGTGGGCGAGGGGGGAGTCGAACCCCCACGAGCGTGAGCCCACAGGAACCTGAATCCTGCGCGTCTGCCAGTTCCGCCACTCGCCCCCGAGGGCCGGAAATCGTACCACGGGGCTGTTCTGCCACTCCGGGACCAGCGGTACCCTTGTCGCATGGCAATCGCCCGCGGCATCGAACGCCGGTTGGAGCGTCTCGTCGATGGGTTGGCGGCACGGCTGTTTCGCGGCCGGATCCACCCCGTCGAACTCGGGACGCTCCTGGTGCGCGAAGCGAATCTCGCCATCTATGAGACCCCGGGAGGCTGGGGCGTACCCAACGACTTCACCGTGGTGATGGGTGGTGAACCCGTCGATGCCGAAGTGGTCGATGCGGTGCAGACGGAACTGGCCGCATTCGTCGAGGACTCCGCGCTGGAACGGGGATGGCGTCTCGAGGGCATGGCCCGCGTCTCGCTCACGGTCGACCCGCGACGGCGCCCCAACGCCGTCGAGATCAAAGCTTCGATCGTGCCGGGGCCGCGTCCGGTCTGGGCGAGGTTGAACCCCGTCGACACCGCGGGAGTCCGTCTCGACGTCGCCATCAACCGCGCCGTCCTGGGTCGTGGGTCAGGGAGCGACGTGCAGATCCCCAGTGACGACGTGTCGCGTCTCCACGCCGTCTTCTGGCAGGAGGCGGGTTCGGCCTGGGTGGGTGATCTCGAATCGTCGAACGGCACCTATCTCAACGGGGAGCGGGTCCACGGACCGACCCCGATCGTCGAGGGCGACCTCCTCACGCTGGGGCGTACCGAATTCCTCGTGGGCCGCGTCTGATGTCGCCGGTCCTGGTGAATGTCTTCAAGGTCCTGTTCGTCGTGGTGCTCTACGGCTTCCTCTGGATCGTCGCCAGAGCGGTCCGTGCTCACCTGGGGACGGCAGCCAACCCGACCGATCGAACCGCGGCCGGGTCGGGAACCATCACCATCACGGAACCGCCGGCCGCGGCGGGTCGCATCCTCGCCGTCGAACAACCCACGCTCATCGGGCGCAGCGGGGAAGCCGACATCACCCTGGACGACCCCTTCATCTCCGATCGCCATGTTCGGTTCGATCGAGTCGAAGGCCGTCTGGTCGTCGAGGACTTGGGCTCCACGAATGGCACCCTGGTCAACGGGATCCCGGTGATCGGCAGGCGCGCCCTCGATCGTGGCGATGTCATACGCATCGGACAGACCATCATGGAGGTCCGATGAAGTTCACCTGGGTCGTCCGTTCCGACACCGGTCGGGTGCGCGACCACAACGAGGACGCCACGCTCCCTGCTGCCGGTACCGCGGGCAGCGGGGATCACCTCGTCGCCGCCGTGGCCGACGGGATGGGTGGCGCCGCCGGAGGTGAGATCGCCAGCACCACCGCCATCGCCACGATCGCCGCGATTCCGGGTGAGGTCGCCATCCGGATCGAGGCGGCAAACCTGGCGGTGGTCGAGGCGGCGGCGCAGCGGCCGCGCCTCAAGGGCATGGGGACCACCGTGACCCTCGGCCTCTTCCACGCCGATGGGCGCCTCCAGATCGGTCACGTCGGCGACAGCCGTGCCTACCTCCTGCGTGCCGGATCGTTGTCGCAGATCAGCACCGACCACTCGTTCGTCAACGAGATGCTCGCCGCGGGAAGGATGACCGAGGCCGAAGCCGAGGTTCATCCGTATCGCAGCGTGCTCACCCGGGCCGTCGGCCTCGAGCCCGCAGTCGACGTCGATGTGGAGAACCTGGTGCTCGCAACGGGTGATCGGATCCTGCTCTGCTCGGATGGCATCACCGCCATGCTCGAGGACTCGGAGATCCAGGCCGCGCTGATCACCGAGTCCGATCCGGTACGCGCCGCCGATTCACTGGTGGCCGCCGCCAATGCCGCGGGCGGGATCGACAACATCAGCGTGGTCATCGTGGACGCCGGGTGACCAAGCGCACCGAGGCGCTACTCGTCGCCCTGAGCGCCGCCATCACCGCTGCCGGCACCGCTCTCGTCACCCTCACCACGAGCGCGGCGATCACCCTCGACACTGCGGCGGCCGGAGCGACCCACATCGCCGCCTTTGGCGGGCTTCTCCTCGGCTTCCGACGCTGGGCACCCGGGGCGAGCCGGCTGCTCCTTCCCCTCGCCGCGTTCATCACCGCAGTCGGATCGATCGAGGTCTTCCGCATCGATCCTGATCTCGGGCGCTTGCAGCGGTGGTGGCTCCTCCTCGCCGCGGGCATCGGGTTGGTCACCTTGCGGTTCTTGCGCAGCCGCGGCATCGGCTCACTCCGCCGCTACCGCTACCTGTTCCTTACCGGTGCCCTGGCCCTGCTGGCGCTTCCGCTCCTCCCCAGCGGTCTCCCTGTGGGTGGCGCCACGGTGAACGGGGCGCGTCTGTGGGTGCGGGTCGCCATCGGCGATAGGTCGCTGTCGTTCCAGCCAGGCGAGGGGGCGAAGGTCCTCATCGTGGTGTTCCTCGCCTCGTACCTGGCCGATCGTCGACGGGCCCTCGCCGAGATGCCCCGCTCCCTCGGACCGGTTCGCCTGCCCGAACCGCGGCAACTCCTTCCTGTGCTCCTCGCCTTCGCGGTGGCCTTCCTCGTCCTCGTCTATCAGCGCGACCTCGGCGCATCGCTGCTCTTCTTCGTCGTGTTCGTGGCGCTGCTCTTCGTCGCCACCGGCCGCGCCACCTACCTCGTTGCCGGTGCGGCGCTCATCAGTGCCGGAGCCGTCGCCGCGGTGACCTCGTTCTCCCATGTGGCGGTTCGCGTCGAGGCCTGGCTGCACCCCTTCGACGACTACGCCGCCGGCGGCTACCAGGTGGCCCAGGGGATCTTCGCCCTCGCCGAGGGCGGACTCATCGGCACCGGCCTCGGCAGTGGTTCGCCATGGCTGATCCCTGCCGCTGCCACGGACTACGTGTTCGTCGCCATCGTCGAGGAGATGGGGATCGCAGGCGGCCTGGCTCTACTTGCTGCCTTCGCCATGCTGGTCGCGGTCGGCTTCGGGATCGCGTTGCGTGCCACCGACGCCTTTCGCTCGCTGCTCGCCGCCGGGCTCACCATCGCCTTGGCGGTGCAGACGCTGCTCATCATCGGCGGGGTGCTGCGGATGCTGCCGCTCACCGGCATCACCCTTCCCTTCGTGTCGTACGGGGGTTCGTCGCTCCTCGCCAACGTGGTGGCGATCTCGCTCCTGGGGCGCATCTCCCACGAGGAGCGGGCATGAGACGCAACGTCCATCGCATCGCCATCGTGCTGGTCGGCCTCATGGCGCTCTCGGGCGTGTGGCTCACCTGGCTCACCACCGATGCCGCCAGCCGGTACCGCGACGATCCGCGCAACGTTCGCGCCCAGGCGGGAGCGTTCCTCCCCGGTGCCGGGCGGATCCTCACCGCCGATGGCGTGGTCGTCGCCGAGGACGATGCCGAGGGAAATCGCCACTACCCCGAAGACGTGGTCTACGCCCACCTCGTCGGATACGCCACCCCCGATCAACGCCGCGGGCTCGAGGACTCGCGCTACGCCACCCTCCGACTGCGCGACACCGATTCGATCACGGATTGGCTGCTCGGGCTCGGATCGGGCTCGGGTCGTCGGCCCAACGACGTCGTCCTCACCGTTATGGATCCGATCCAACAGGCGGCACGAAGCGCCCTGAGCGGGTCGACGGGGGCCGTTGTCGTGATCGACATCGACACCGGAGCGGTCCTCGCCTACGTGTCGGCGCCCACCTACGACACCAACCGCGTGATCTCCGGATCGCTCGATCCCGAGGACGCAGCAGATGCCCTCATCGACCGCGTGGCGGATCGGGTGCTTCCACCCGGCTCCACCTTCAAGGTGATCGTCGCCGCCGCCGCTCTCGAGGCGGGAGCCTCCCCAGGGACGGAGTTCGCCGACGCCGACGAGTATCTCGCCCCCGGTTCCGGCTCGCCGATTCGCAACGCCAGTGACGGCTTCTGCGGCGATGGTGCAACGGTCACCCTGGAGCGGGCACTCGTCGTGTCGTGCAACACCGTGTTCGCCCGCATGGCGGTCGATCTCGGAGCAGGCCCCGTTTCCGCCGCTGCGGAACAGGCCGGATTCGAGCGCTATCTCCCCTGGGAGACCGGGGCGGCGCGATCCTCCATCACGGCCACCGACATCCTGTCCTCCGACCCCGGGGCCCTCGCTCAGACCGGAATCGGTGAGCGGGACGTCCGCGTCACCCCGCTGCTCATGGCCCTGATCGCCGCTGCGGTGGGCAACGACGGCGTGGCCATGCGGCCGTACGTGGTCGGCTCCATCACCACGGCCTCCGGCGACACGGTGCGAAGCGCCAACCCCGAGGCCCTCGCCCGGATGTTCGGCTCCGATGTGGCCGCCGACCTTCTGGCGATGATGGAGGCGGTGGTGGCCGGCGGCACCGGGACCGCAGCCCGGGTCGACGGACTCACCGTCGCCGGCAAGACCGGAACGGCCGAAGGGTCCGGGGGACCGCACGCCTGGTTCATCGGAGTGGCCGGCGCCGACCATCCCGAGATCGCCATCGCCGTGGTCGTGGAGGGAGCCGGCTCCGGAGGACGGATCGCCGCGCCGATCGCGGCGAGGGTGATCGAGGCGTGGAGGGATGCATAGTCTCCACTCTCCAGTCCCCAGTCACCAGGAAGCCATCAGCCATCAGATTGCACCAGCCTCGGGGTCTCTTGCCTGATGTCTGATATCTGAGATCTGAGATCTTGCTGGAGACTGGAGACTGGAGACTGGAGACTTCCCGCCAAAGGCGTTGCCCCACCCCCGGTTACCATCCCCTTCGTGGACTCCCAACGCGTCCTGTCGGATCGTTACGCCCTCATCTCCCATATCGCCCGCGGCGGTATGGCGGACGTCTATGTCGCGCTCGATCGGCGCCTGGGTCGCAATGTCGCGGTAAAGATCCTCCACGGCGAGTTCGCCGCCTCCGATGCCTTTGTGGAGCGTTTCCGCCGGGAGGCGCAGGCGGCAGCGAATCTCACCCACCCCGGCGTCGTCGCCATCCACGACTGGGGCGAGGACGACGGCACCTACTTCATGGTGATGGAGCTCGTCCAGGGACAGAACCTGCGTGACGTGCTCCGTGCCGAGGGCACGCTGAAGCCCCGCCGGGTCGCCCAGATCGGGTTCGAGGTGGCAGCCGCCCTCTCCGCAGCCCACGCCCAGGGCCTGGTCCATCGCGACATCAAGCCGGCCAACATCCTGCTCACCCCGAACGGGACCGTAAAGGTCGCCGACTTCGGCATCGCCCGGGCCTTCGACGACTCCGAGCAGCTCACCCGCACCGGATCGGTGATCGGGACCGCCACCTACTTCAGCCCGGAGCAGGCTCAGGGCCATGTCGCCGACGGACGGAGCGACCTGTACTCGCTCGGTGTCGTGATGTACGAGTTGCTCACCGGGCGGCCGCCATTCGTCGGCGAGACGCCGGTGGCGGTGGCCTACCAGCACGTGCGCGAGACGGCGGAGCCTCCAACGTGGCACAACCCCGACATCCCGTTGGGACTCGAGGCCGTCGTCATGAAGGCGATGGAGAAGCACCCCGACGATCGCTACCAGGACGCCGCGGAGATGGCCGACGACCTCAAGCGGGTCCTTGCCGGGCAGGTGCCACTCGCCGCGCACGGAAGCGAGGCGGCAACGCGCATCCTCTCCGCCACCCCGCCACCGCCGGCCTACGACGATCCTTACGCCGCGCCGCGCCCCACGACCCGCCGCTCTGCACCAACCGGCGCCCCGACTCGAGATCGGCCCGATCGCTCCACGATCGTCATCGGCGTCCTTGCCGCCGTCGGCTTGCTCGGCCTCGGGCTCATCCTGCTCGTGAAGCTGTTCGGATCATCGACACCCGAGAACGCGGTGACCGTCCCCGACGTGCGCGGCATGGAACTCGCCGCGGCACGCACCGAACTCGACGACGCCGGCCTCACCCGGTCCGGTGAGGAGGTCGTTGCCGATGCCGAGATACCGATCGGTCTCGCCGTCGGGACCGAGCCACCGGCCGGGGAGTCGGTGGCTCGCGGCACCGAAGTGGTGCTGCTCGTCTCCGGTGGCGTCGCCGACATCGTGGTGCCACGGGTCATCGAACAGACCCTCGACGATGCCCGAGCCACCATCGAGGGCCTCGGACTCGAAGTGGGCGACATCACCTACGAGGTGTCGGCGGTCATCCCCGAGGGAAGCGTCATCGCCCAGAGCCCGGAGCCGGGGACGCTGGTGGCAGCGAGCACCGACATCGACCTCATCGTGTCGGCCGGCGCCGATGCCCTCATCGTTCCCGACATCGTCGGCAACGCCGAGGAGAACGCCCTGTTCGCACTCTCCGAGGCAGGATTCGAGACGACGCAGATCACCATCGAGCGACGCCCCAGCGCCGAGGTCGCCGAGGGCTTCGTCATCGAGACCGACCCACCGGCCGGTGGCGCCCTCGCTCCGGGGGGCACCATCACCGTCGTGATCAGCCAGGGCGCCATCCCGGCGGTGGTGCCCAACGTCGTGGGTGATACCCCCGACGAGGCCCAGACGCGCCTCGAGGACTTCGGCTTCGAGGTGGAGTTCGACGAGGACCTCGACCTTGCCTGGAACGATCCACTCGACGGCAAGATCGCCGCGCAGGATCCTTCCGCAGGACAGACGCTGGAGTTCGGAGCGCGGGTGACGCTACGGGTCGGTCGGGCCGCCACCCAGGTGCCGGTGCCTTCGGTGGTGGGTGATGCCGAAGCCGCTGCCAAGACCGAGATCGAAGCGGCCGGGCTCACCTGGGCGAAGGGTGCAGACACCCTGCTCGCCCCCGGCGACAGCAACATCGGTCGCGTGGTCACCCAGAACCCCACCGCAGGGTCCTCGCACGCCGTGGGGACCACGGTCACGGTCAGCATCGGAGTCGAAGGCGCCACGGTGCCGGACCTGTTCACCGGAGGAAGCGGCGGATGCCCGAATGCCGTGGGTCCGTCGACGGCACAGAGCCGGATCACCTCGGCCAACCTGGTGATGGCGACCGGACCCGCCGACGATGCCTACGGCTACTCGAGCGAGCCCGGGCTGAACACCCATGCCTGCGAGGGACGGGTCGTCGAGCAGAGCCCGCCGCCGGGAACCGTCGTCGCCAAGAACACCACGGTCACCGTGAGCTTCGACATCGTGCGCACCCCCGTCGACTTCGACATCTACGAGTTGTACCCGCTGGGAACCGATCCGGTGCCGAACGCGCCGACCGAATTCCCGCTGTTCACCTTCACCCAGTCGTCGGAGCAGAGCGGGCTGTGCTTCGATGCCACCGCCGCCTACGAGGGCAGGATTCGCCGCATCGACCCGGTGCCGGAGCAGGTGCTGCCCCTCACCGGAAGCCTCTACGAGATCAAGTACTGGCTGGCGACGACGACACCGGGTCCGTACGACAACTGCCCGGCGTACACACCACCTCCCTGACGCTCTCGGCGACCCTTGAGATATATCGCGTTGGGGGCCTTCAGACCCTGGGTCGCGTCGCACCCACTGGCTACCTTTCCCTAGGAATTGGGTGCGGTGGGATCCATCAGAGGCGGTCGGGGCGGGCAATGCCTCGCGCCACCCCACCTCGGGCCCCTTACTCGACCGTGGGGATGAGCATGTACAAGAGTGGCAACAAGGTCGACCTCGTCGAGCGCGAAATCCTCCGCATGATCGACTGCGGCGAGTTGGCATCGGGAGCCGTGCTGCAGCAGCGCGACCTTGCCCGGCGTCTCGACGTCAGCCCGACTCCGGTCCGCGAGGCATTCCGCCGGCTCGAGATGGCCGGGATCCTGCACAGCAATGATCACGGAGTCCAGGTGGCCGAACGCATCGCCGCCGACGACGAGGCCACGGGAAGGGTGCTGACGGTCCTCGAGGACCTCGGTGTCGAGTTGATCATGGAGCGGGTCACCCCTGCCGACATCGCTGACCTGCGGGCAGTGAACGAGCGGTACCGGACCGGGTCCGCCGACGACTCCCACGAGGCCCACTGGCAGCTGCACCTGGGCATGTTCGAGATCGCGGGGTCGATGGTGCTCACCAACCATCTCCGTCTGCTGTGGAGCCTCATCGACTCCGGCCACCCGACGCGCCGCACCCGCGAAGAATCGGCAGCGCACCATGCCGCCATCCTCGATGCCATCGCCGCAGGTGACACCGCGGCGGCCAGGCGTCTGATGCGCGAGCACCACAGCTCGAGGCCGGCGCTCGCCTGATCGCTCACCGGCCCCAGAGGTGAGCCCGCACTTCGGCGGTGTGCTCGCCGAGCCACGGCGGTGGTTGTGACTCGGTCGACCCGACCCCGGTCATCGGGCTGCGCACGAGGCGGACCGGCCCGCGTACCGGATCGGAGATCTCCTCGACGAGCCCGGTGGTCTCCGGCGCCGCAAACAGCGCGGCGAGGTCGCGCACCGGAGCCACCGGCACATCCGCCTTGCGGCACGCCTCGACCCAGTGATCGACCGGTTGCGTGGCGATCACGCGGCCGATCACGTCTACGACCATCTCCCTCTGGATCACCCGGCCCTCGTTGGTGACGAGCCGCGAATCGGCGCCGAGGTCGTCCAACCCGAGTGCGGCACACAGACGGTGGAACTGGGTGTCGGTGGCGGCGGCGATGACCACGAATCCGTCGGTGGCGGCAAAGGCCTGATAGGGCACGAGGTTGGGATGGGCGGTTCCCATGGGGCGGGGCACGACCCCTCCGATGAGGTGATTGGCAGCCTGGTTGGCCAAGGCCGCCACCGCGGCATCGAACAGGGGGACGATGACCCGTTGACTCTCGCCGGTGCGCCGCCGGGTCTCGAGTGCCGCCTGCACCGCGATCGCGGCGTAGAGGCCGGTGATGAGGTCCAACAGGGCCACACCGATCTTGGCCGGCTCCCCGGAGGGATCCCCGGTGATGCTCATGAACCCGGTCAGGGCCTGCACCACGATGTCGTAACCCGGCTCATCCGCCCGAGGGCCGGGACCGAAGGCGGGGATGGAGCAGTACACCAGGCCGCCTTCGCGTACGTCATCCCAGCCGAGACCGAATCGATCGAGGACTCCCGGGCGGAAGTTCTCGACGATCACGTCGGCTCCCGAGGCGAGACGGCGCAGCAGAGCACGATCCCCCGGGTCTTCGAAGTCGAGGACAACGGAACGCTTGTTGCGGTTCAGCGACAGGTAATACGCCGCATCGTCGCCGAGAAAGGGGGGACCCCAGCCCCGGGTGTCGTCACCGGCGCCAGGGCGTTCCACCTTGATGACGTCCGCGCCGAGGTCGGCGAGCACCATCGTGCAGTGGGGACCGGCGAGCACCCGGGTGAAGTCGAGCACCCGCACTCCGGACAGGGCATGCATCACGGCGCACCCTACCCTGACCCGACGTGTCCGACCCTTCGTTCACCGCCCGCAATCGAGCCCTCTTCGCCTGGTACCGCCACACCCGGCGCGACCTGCCGTGGCGGCGGGACCGCGATCCCTGGCGAGTGCTGGTGAGTGAAGTGATGCTGCAGCAGACGCAGGCGCAACGCGTGGCCGAGTGCTTCGAGGAGTTCATCGCCCGGTTCCCCAGCCCGAAGGCGATGGCTGCAACCACCCCGGATCGAGTGGTGCGGACGTGGGTCGAGTTCGGTCTCGGATACAACACCCGGGCGCGGCGTCTGCATGCGGTGGCGCGCCGCATCGCCGCCGCCGGGTGGCCGCGCACCGCTGCCGACCTCGTGACGCTTCCCGGGGTAGGTCCCTACACGGCGGCGGCGGTCGCCTCGATCGCCTTCGGACAGCGGGCCGTGGCCGGCGACACCAACGTCCGCAGAGTGGTGTCGCGGTGGGTGGGGCGGCCGCTGCAGGGTCGGGAGCTCGCCGACGAGGCCGCGGTCCGATCGGGACCCCAGACCGGGACATGGAATCAGGCGGTGATGGACCTCGGCGCACTGGTGTGTCGACCCAAGCCCCGCTGTGAGGTGTGTCCGGTGGCGACCTGGTGTGCCGACCCGACGGTGTATGTGGCCCCGCCACGGCAGAGCGTCTTCGCCGGATCGGATCGTCAGGTCCGCGGCGCCGTACTCCGCGTGCTGGCGAAGCGGGTGACCGCGAATCCTGCGGAGATCGCCGAGGCCGCCAGCCTCCCCCGAGAACGGGTCGAGGTCGCGCTCGCCGCACTGTCCGCCGATGGCACCATCGAGTTGGTGGGGAGAGGTTTCCGTCTCAGTACCCACCCGGCGGGATAGGCTGCATCCCGAGGAGGTCCTTTCATGCGCGTGAAGTGGCTCGTGGCCATGCTGGCTCTTTCGATGGTGGTCACCGCCTGCGGTGACGACTCGGGAGGAACCCTCCCCCTGGGTTCGACCACGGTGGCTCCGGAGACCACCACGACGACCGCCACCACCGTGGCGCCCGAGACCACCACGACGACTGCCGCCACCACGACCACGGTCGCGGTGGAGACCACCACCACCGTTGCGATGGCCCCCGTCCAGTTCAATCCCGACGGCATCGGATTCGCCCTCTTCGGTGAGAGTGCGGAGACGGTCGCCACCCTGGCCCTGGAGTACTTCGGGGTGCCGTCGACCGACAGCGGGTGGCTACCCGGTGGCTTCGGCGACTACGGGGTGTGCCCCGGTACCCAGTTCCGCCAGATGTTCTTCCTCGGCGACACGCTGATGCTCATGTTCAGCGACGTCGACTACTTCACCCCTGGTGGGGTCGACAACTTCGTCCACTACGCGTACTCCGGTGCCAGCCCGATCACGCTCGGACCGCCGGTTTCGATCGACATCGGCAACACCGTCGCGGAACTGACCGCCATGTGGCCGACCGCGGTCGTCGACGGTGGCGACCCGTTGTTCGGCGACGTCTTCTACGTCGAAGGGGGTCCGGGGTACGACTACCTGTTCGGCACCCTCACCGGTACCACCGCCGCCGACACGATCCAGTACATCAGCGGAGGAGTCGGCTGCGGGGAGTGAACGAAGAAGTCACCAGTCACCAGTCACGAAGCGTCAGGTGTCAGATATCAGGTATCAGGTATCAGGCAAGAGAGTCCGAGCCTGATGCCTTCGTGGGTACTGGAGACTGGGGACTGGAGACTTCCGTCACCCGATGGTCCCGCCCGAATCGAGCACCGTGGTGCCCAGCCATTCGTAGAAGACCAGGAGCAGGGCGAGTAGCACCAGGGCGATGAGGGTCATCGCCAGGACGCGTACTGGCGATGGGCCGGGGAGCGACTGATAGATCCGCCTGATCATGATCGGGCACTCAGGATGGCTTCGGCGTTGGGGCCGGAGACCAGGCGGGCCACCACGATGAGCCGCTGGCGCGCCGAGAACACCGGGTGGCACGTGGTGAGGGTGAGCCATGCGCCATCCCACTGTCCGGTGACCCAGGTCTCATCGGGGGCGACGAGACGGGTCTCCACAACCTGATAGGCGTGGACACCAGCGGTCGTGGCCACCGTGATCACGTCACCGGGAGCCACGCGATCGAGGTGGAGGAACGGAGCCCCGAAGGTGGTGCGGTGTCCGCTGATCACGGCGTTGCCGGGCTGTCCGGGGAGGGCCGTACCCGGCATGTGCCCGGCACCAGAACGCAACGAACTTCGATCCACCCCTTCGACGAACACCCAGTCGACGCCGGCGGTGGCGATGGTGATGCGACCCACCGGCTCGCCCAGCGGAGGTGCCGACTCCGCAACGAATGTCGGTGTGGTGCCGGCCGGGGCCTGGAACGCGAGGGGAGCGAGGTTCGCGGGGATGGCGATCGGCGCGGCGGGGAGATCGGGTGCGCTGAAGGGCACCTCGACCGTGCGCGCCGAGTCGGTGGCGAGGCGTGCGGCCAAATCGTCCTGGGCGCGGGTGGCGAAGAACGACGTGACGCCGAACTGATAGGCGAGGAACCCGGCAACGACGACACCGGAGATCACCACGGTGCGCGCCAGCGCGTACACCACGGTCGAGGCCGCCGGGCCGCGACGGATGGCGATGCGAGGCAACTCGGCCCTGATCGTGCTCACCCGGTCCTCCATCCGAACGCCCGACATCGCCCGCTAGCCTGTCGCCCATGCCCAAGTCCAAGGGAAGGCGCAAGCCAAAGGCCCACACCACGCCGCCACCGGTTCA
This sequence comes from uncultured Acidimicrobiia bacterium, assembly GCA_964471875.1. Lineage (GTDB taxonomy): Bacteria > Actinomycetota > Acidimicrobiia > Spongiisociales > UBA11373 > UBA11373. The sequence continues at coordinate 4,581 of CAYYIA010000005.1, read as the reverse complement.
CCACGACGAGAAGGTGTCCCCCAAGTGGTACGTGGCCGTGATGTTCTCGCTCATGGCCATCGGCGTGCTCGTGATCATCCTTAACTACATCGACCTCGTCCCCGGCGGACAGGCGAGCCTGTTCCTCTACTCCGGCCTGGGCTGCATCGCCATCGGCTTCCTGATGACGATGAACTATCACTGAAGAAGGCTCTAGGCACCAGGCTCTAGGCACCAGCCGGAATCACCCAGAAGGCTCTGGGCACCAGCCGGAATGACAGACCTGTAGTTCTCCCCAGGTTGTCCACAGCTGTGGTCAACGTGTCTGGACCTTCTCCTGGTACCTGGTACCTGGTGCCTGGTGCCTAGTGCCTAGTGCCTAGTCCCTAGTCCTACACCAGCTCCATGTCCTCCCGACAGTGTCTCGGGGCGGCGAATTCGGCGTCGTGGGCGTGGGTGACGGTCAGCTGCATTCCGCACACCGTGCAGCGGAAGGTCCGCTCGACGTCGATCACATCGTCGGGGTCGGGTTCGTCCGGGCCGCCCTGCGACAGCAGTCTGATCGCCCAGCGGCCGGTCATCCACACTGCGATGCCGATCACCGCGGCCAATCCGAATTGGAGCAGGCGGCTCACAGCAACTCGAGCAGGGTGCCGTTGGCGGTGCCGCCACCCTCGCAGATCGCCTGCAGGCCGAAGCGTGTTCCGGTCCGCCGCATCTCATGGACCAACGTGGTCATCAGCCGCGCTCCGGAGCAGCCCAGCGGATGACCGAGGGCGATGGCGCCACCGTTGACGTTCACCCTGGTCCAATCGGCTCCGGTCTCGTGCAACCAGGCGCCGATCACCGCGGCGAACGCCTCGTTCACTTCGAACAGGCCGATGTCGTCCAGGGCAAGTCCGGCACGCTGCAGCGCCTTGAAGGTGGCGGGCATGGGAGCGGTGAGCATGATCACCGGATCGGCACCGGCAAGCGAGAAACTGCGGAAGCGCGCCATCGGGGTGAGCCCCATCTTCTCGGCGACATCCTCGCCCATGACCAGCACCGCGGCGGCACCGTCGGAGATCTGTGACGAGTTCCCTGCAGTGACCCTGCCACCGTCTTGCTTGAAGGCAGGCTTGAGCGCGGCCAGAGCCTCCGCAGTCGTGGTGCGACGCACCCCCTCGTCCGTGGTGACGAGGCCACCGGCCGTCTCCACCGGCACGATCTGGGTGTCGAAGCGTCCCTCGTCGATCGCACGTGCGGCACGGGTGTGCGAGTCGAGGGCGATGGCATCGAGGGACTCACGCGACAGGTTCCACTTCTCGGCGATCATCTCCGCCGAGATCCCCTGTGGCACCAGCCCCTGGGAGTAGCGCTCGAGCATCTTCGGCCCGAACGGAAAGCCCGGACCCTGCTGGATGGTGCTCCCCATCGGCACCCGCGTCATCGACTCCACACCGCCCGCCACCACGATGTCGTAGGACCCCGCCATCACCCCCTGCGCGGCGAAGTGAATCGCTTGCTGGCCGGAGCCGCACTGGCGGTCCACGGTCACCCCGGTGACCTCTTCGGGGAAGCCGGCGGCGAGCACCGCATTGCGGGCGATGTTGAGGGTCTGCTCCCCGGTTTGGCTGACACAGCCGAGGATCACGTCGTCGATCAGCGCCGGGTCGATCCCGTTGCGCTCCACTACGGCCCGCAACGGCACCGAGGCGAGGTCGACCGGATGCACGTCCTTGAGTCCTCCACCCCGACGCCCCACCGGAGTGCGAACGGCATCGACGATGACGGCGTTGCGGATGGCGACCTCCCGGGAGATAGCGGTAGAGGATATCCGCGAGAAGAGGGGCATCGGGCTTCAGGTGTCAGGTGTCAGGTATCAGGTACGACCGATGCCTGATCTGACACCTGATACCTGAAACCTGAAACCTTCTGCGTGGAGATGAGGGGATTCGAACCCCTGACCCCCTGGTTGCAAACCAGGTGCTCTGCCAGACTGAGCTACATCCCCGCGACCGACATAGTACGGACCACAAACGCTGTCGGTGACAGGTAGCCGGGGAACGAGGGGTAGGTCGTTGGCTTCGTGGCGCGCTCTGATCGGATGGTCTTCGGTGGCGCTGGTGACCATCGTCGCCTCCTTCGTCCCGGTCGCCGCTGCGACTCCCGCGAACCTGCAGCGCGTGGTCGACACCCTCATCGAAGACGCCTCCGCATTCGGGTCCTTCCACCCGTGTCCCACGCTCGATGATCGCCTCTGTGAGCATCCCGAGGCCGTGGCGATCACGGTGATCGATCTCGACACCGGTGAGGTCGCCTCGGTGAACGGCGAGGTGCTCATGCCTGCGGCCTCGTCCGTGAAGGCGATCTGGGTGGCCGCGGCGGTTCGGGACGTGGGCGTCGATGCCGTGGCGCCGTTCCAACGAGCCATCTTCGTCGACTCGAGCAATGCCGCGGCCGGACAGGTGATCGACCTCCTCGGACCCAAGTGCCATGGCGGCATCGACCGGGTGAACACCATCGTCGCGGTCGACTTCGAGCTCGCCAGCACGTTCGTACCCGCCTGGTACGACTGCCGCCGCGCCAGCGCCACCATGCCGCGTTGGGCCGCCGGCTGGGGCGCCAGCTACACGACGACGAACGACCTCGCCACCTTCTGGATGCGCCTCGCCGGAGGAGGCCTGCTCGGTACCGCGGATACGGCGACGGTGATGGATTGGGCGGCGGCCGACCGGTCCCCGATCGACGAGATCCTGATCCCCCGGCTTCCTCCCGGAACCGAGATCTCTCACAAGTCAGGGGTGAAGAGCTCGGTCGAGGTGCGCATCGATGGAGGTGTGATCACGGCGCCCGATGGCTCACGCTTTGCCATTGCCATCGCCCTGCAAGCCCCCTGGGGCACCTATGTGGGAGGGTCGCGGCGCTGGTCGGCCTACGCCGCCTGCGTCATCACCTTTGCGGTGATGGCGACGGCGCACGGCTGCGGACGCCCCGGCGATCCCACGACACTGACCACCATCGACACCGGGCCATCCCGACCGGCCCGACGCCACCAGCCGTGGGTCATCTGAAGGTCGAGTCGCCGTCGACCCTTGATACACTCGCCCTCCCATTTGGGCCCGTAGCTCAGCCCGGTTAGAGCGCATCCCTGATAAGGATGAGGTCGGTGGTTCGAGTCCACCCGGGCCCACGGCAACCCTTCGCTTCGCTCGGGTTGCTTGGGAGTTTGCCTCGCAAACTCCTGGCATCACTCGGGTTGCCCTGAGCGCTTGCTTCTCAAACTCCTGGCATCACTCGGGTTGCTTGGGAGTTTGCTTCGCAAGCTACGGGCACCTGGTACTTCGGGCGACCGTGCCCTTTCACTCGGAGCAGACGGAACGGCGTACTCTGAGTTCACCGTGTCGAAAGGTCGGCTTCCGGCGGGATTGCTCCTGGGGTTGTTCCTCTTCGCCGCGGCCTGCTCTCGCGATGCCACCGCCACCTTGGATCGCAGATCTCTCGAGGGCGACTGGATCCTGGATGCGATCGAGGTCAATGGGGTTCCTTACGACATGATCGTCGGCGTGACCACTGCAGGCGTGCCCTGGCTGGAGATCGGGGACCGGATCAGCGGGTCCCTCGGGTGCAATCACTTTCAGGGCGAAAGCATCGTCGTCGCCCACGGCCAACTGATCATCGGTGAGGTGGTGCAGACCGCGCAGCTCTGTGGTCCCTACGGCACCGACGTCATGGCAGTGGAGAACATCATCACCGGCGTGCTCACCCGGTCCCCGTCCGAAGGAGTAGCGGTCACCGTCGTCGGATCGGGAGCCGATCGTGTCATGACGTGGACCGAGGGCGCCACTCGCCTCGTGTACGTCATCGGCATGCCGCCGGTTCCGCCGCCCCCACCACCGCCAACTGCGGTCGGTTCGCTGAACTGCGCCCCTGGCACCGTGACCGAAACTCGGATCGGCGACGTAGGTGTGGAACCCGCACAGATACTCCGCGACCTAGTCCCCGGCGTCGCGGAGGTCACCCCGGGCGATCCCCTCTGGTGGTGGGGGCGCGACACCGCGGGAACGGTGATCGCCGCCATCGCCCAGGGTGACATCGAGCCGGTGCAATACCAGGTGTTCTCCTGCGCAAGGTAGACGGGGGCAACGCCCGCTTCGCTCGGGTTGCACCTACCCGCGGTGGATGAACACCGGGGTTTGGGCGACCTGGATCGTGACTCCGTCTGTGGATGCGATCACCGACTCCAGACTCGGCTCGGTTTGGTCGCCTGCGGTGATCATCGCCTCCACCATCACTGTGCCGGGGCCCGCTGGCACCGTCACCGTGGCCGTGACCGGTTCATCGGGATGGAGCACCAGGAACGACGGGTCGTACCAGGCGATCCACCGCGGCTCGCCACCGACGACGAACTCGTAGAGGCGCAGTCCCTCCGCTCCGCCGGACAACCGCTGCACGCTGCTGTACCCGTCGATGTGGGCGATGAGTTGCTGCATCGCGCGGAGGTTGGGGTACATGGTCCCGGTAGCGGGGTCGATCATGCCTCCCCAGCCGGCATTGCCGCCGGCCGCCTGACCGATCGGCCAGCTGAGCAGTGGCAGATCGGCGACAAAGGAGGTGTCGATC
>CAYYIA010000004.1:17998-21183 GCA_964471875.1 uncultured Acidimicrobiia bacterium | reverse complement strand
TCATCAAGGTCGGCGCGGCCACCGAGGTCGAGCTCAAGGAGAAGAAGCACCGCATCGAGGACGCCATCCAGGCGACCCGTGCCGCGGTCGAAGAGGGCATCGTCCCCGGTGGGGGCGTCGCCCTGCTCCGGGCCCAGGCGGTGCTCGACAAGGTCCGCGGCGGCACCGACGACGAGAAGACGGGACGCGCCATCGTGCGCAAGGCCCTCGAAGAGCCCCTCCGTCAGATCGCGTTCAACGCCGGGTACGAGGGTGGAGTCATCGTGGAGCGGGTTCGTGCCCTCACCGGTGGCAATGGCTTCAACGCCGCCACCGGCGAGTACGAGGACCTGGTGAAGGCCGGCATCGCCGACCCCGCCAAGGTGACCCGCTCGGCGCTGCAGAACGCGGCGTCGATCGCGGCCATGCTCATCACCACCGAGGCCCTCATCGCTGAGAAGAAGGACGACAAGCCCGCCCCGCCGATGCCCGGCGGCGGCGGTGGAGACATGGACTTCTAAGCGCGGCCTTAGTCGTAGGAGTTCTCGGGGCGGTCCACACGGGCCGCCCCGAGGCGTTTGCGGGATGGCAGATGGCAGATGGCAGATGGCAGATGGCAGATGGTCGCGAGCCTGTCCGCCGTCTGTTCTCTGCTGTCTGCCCTCTGCTATCTGCTATCTGCTATCTGCAATCCCCTCCGCTACCCACCGTGCCGCTTCCCGCCGATACTCATCCTCGAGCAACGCCCACAGGGTGTGGTCGAGCCAGACGCCGTGGACCAGGACTTCCTTGCGGAGCAGGCCCTCCTTGGTGAAGCCGAGCTTCTCGGCCACCCGCTCGCTGCCGCGATTGCCCACGGCGATGCGCAGGGTGATGCGGTGCAGGTCGAGTTCCTCGAAGCCGACCCGGGCCACCCGGGCTGCCGCCTCGGTGGCGACACCGGCACCGGTGGCCGAGGAGCGCACCCAGTACCCGATCTCTCCCGACCGCTCCCGCTTCGACGTGGACCACACCGAGATGTTGCCAAGATGCCGGGCGGGATCCGCCAGGTCGCGGATGGCGAAGTCGAAGGCGCGGCCTTCCACCCAGGCCGAGCCCGACTCACGAATGAAGCGGATCGCCTCGAGGCGGCCATAGCCGGCATGCGCCCAGGGGAGCCACCTGGCCAATTCGGGCCAGGAGTCATGGACCGCTTCCCAGAGCGATTCGAGGTCCCGGCGCCGGAATGGCCGCAGTTCGAGTCGCGGGGTGGCTCGAGGATGGGTGTCGATCCCCTTGGACATGGCGGCGAGCCTATCGCCGTCGGGGCCGACGACGGTGGCGGCAGACCGCGCTCCCGTACCATGCGCCGATGCCCGCACGCTGGGAGGCGCTCGCCGCGCTTCCTCCGGTTGCCCCCGTTGTCGGGATGAAGGCTGCGGTGCTCGTGCCGATCTATGAAAGCGCCGGGCGACTTCACCTCGTCATGACGCGGCGTCCCGACGACATGCGAAGCCATCCCGGCGACGTCGTGTTTCCCGGCGGGATGATCGACGCGGCCGACGGAGGCCCTGTCGACACCGCAGTGCGAGAAGCGGAAGAGGAGGTTGGACTCGTCCGTTCCGACATCGTGGAGATCCTGGGCGCTCTGGCGCCGGTGCACACCCGGTCGGTGACGATGCGCATCGTCCCGGTGGTGGTACGGGTGCGGCGACCCGCGGAGTTCACGATGCAGGCAGAGGAGGTGGCCGCGATTCTCGAGCCGGCGATCGACGAACTCCTCGACGACGACCGCTGGCAGACCCGCTTCTGGGGGCCGGGGCGGCGGATGTGGTTCTACGAATTCCCCGAGGGCGTGCTCTGGGGAGCGACGGCCATGATGGTGCGCGACCTGCTCGGCTACTTCCGGCGGCACGACGCCTAGCCTCGTGCCGTGATCGACACGCTCGCGTTTGCCAGTTCGGGCCTTGGCGTCGGCCTCATGGTGAGCGCTCTGTTCCTTGGGCTTCGCCACGGCGTCGATTGGGATCACATCGCTGCCATCACCGACCTGTCGGTGACCCAGGAGTCGCCGCGGCGCGGACTGCTGCTCGGCCTGCTCTACGCGTCGGGTCATGGACTCGTGGTGCTCGTGCTCGGGGCGATCACCATCGCGGCCGGCAAGAACCTCCCTGACGGCATCGACGAGTTCATGGGGCGACTCGTTGGTGTGACCCTGCTCCTTCTCGGCGGATACGTGCTCTGGTCACTTTGGGCGCACCGCGATGGGTTCAGGATGCAGAGCCGCTGGATGCTGGTAATCGGCGGTGTGCGCCGGCTGGTGCGGCGGGTGCGGAGGGGCGATGCGATCGAACACGAGCATCCCCACGCAGCCCATGCCGATGTCCACCACGACTCTCGAGGTGATGCGGCCGACCAAACCCGGGTCCACACCCACGCCCATGTGCACGACCCCGACGACCTCGCCGCCGACTACGGACCGAAGGCCGCGCTCGCCGTGGGCATGCTTCATGGGGTGGGTGCCGAGACCCCTACCCAGGTGGTGACGTTCCTGGCGGCCGCACAAGCCGGTGGAGTCGGCGCCGGCCTTGCGGTGCTGGTGACCTTCCTCATCGGTCTGTTCATTTCGAATACCGCCATCACCCTCGGTGCCACCTACGGGTTTCGGGAGGCGATGCAGCGGCCGACGGTGCAGCGGCGGTTGGGTGCCATCACTGCCCTGATGAGCCTGGTCCTCGGGGTGCTGTTCGTGCTGGGCATGGACGCGACGCTCCCGGCCTTCTTCTCCGGCTGATCGGGTCGCGGCCAGGTTGGGCCCTTTGGCGGGTCCCCGGCGGAGCACTCGCTGCCACAATCTCGGTCCATGACCACCACGAGGGGGCGTCGTCCGGAGTCATCCGCGCCTCCACGCCCGCGCCCGTCGCCCCTGAAGGATCTCGATCCGGTCTGGCTGTTCGCCCTGAACGTGGCGGTGATCACCTACATGTTCGTCGTGCACGGGGGACTGACGCGCGCCACCACACCGGCGAGATGGCTGGTTGCGTTCGGCCAGTTGAGCGGTCTCTACGCCACGGTCACCGTCCTGCTCGGGTTGGTGATGATCTCGCGGGCACCGTGGCTGGAGCGGCGCTACGGGATGGATCGCATGACCCACACCCACCGGATCGTGGGGTTCACGGCGGCGTGGCTGATGATCGTCCACGTCGTGGCGAGCATGGTCGGGATCG
>CAYYIA010000004.1:2099-17898 GCA_964471875.1 uncultured Acidimicrobiia bacterium | reverse complement strand
GGTTGCTGATGCTCGTGGCCGGGGTTTCGATTCGTGCCATACGCCGGGTGCTCTCCTATGAGCAGTGGTGGCTGGTCCATGTCTGGGCCTACCTCGGCGTCGTGCTGGCGTTCTTCCATCAGGTGTTCGTCGGTGCCGACTTCGTTCTGGACCGGTGGGCCTTCTGGTACTGGACGCTGCTTCACCTCTCGGTGGCGGTGACCATCGCCGGGTTCCGCCTCATCACTCCGTGGGTGCTCACCCTTCGTCACCGATTTCGCGTCGAGGGCGTGATCACCGAAGCACCGGACACCGTGACCCTCGTGGTGGGCGGCCAGCACCTCGACCGACTCGCCGTCCAGGCGGGGCAGTTCTTCCTGATTCGCACCCTCACCTGGAAGCGGTTCTGGAGGGCGCACCCGTTCTCGCTGTCGGCGGCACCCGACGGTCGCGACCTGCGCTTCACGATCAAGGCGGTGGGCGACGACACCACCGCACTCCAGACGATCGCCCTGGGATCCCGGCTGGCATTGGAGGGTCCCTATGGAGGGTTCCTCGCCTTTCTGCCCACCCCGCGCAAGATCCTCTTCATCACGGGCGGCATCGGTATCACCCCGTTCCGCAGCCTCATCGAGGATTGGGACCACGCCCCGGGCGACGTGGCGCTGCTCTACCGGAATCGCACACCGGTCGATGCCGTCTTCCGCGAGGAGCTCGAGGGATGGAGCCGGGAGAAGGGTTTCGATCTCCACCTCTCCTACAGCCGCTGGAATGGCGGCGATCCGAGGGTGTTCGACCCCGAGCGGCTGCGCCAGATCGCACCCGACCTGAACGAACGCGAGGTCTTCGTGATCGGCTCCCCCCGCCTCCTGGCAGCCGCCGGCAATGCCTTGAAGGTGGCCGGTGTACCGTCACGGCAGATCCACTACGAGAACTTTGCGTACTGACATGTTGCGTCGCGCCATTGCCATCGTCCTGCTGAGCGGAGCCGCCCTCGTGTTCGCCTTCCGCTTCGAGCCGCCGCCATCCGGTCCCATCGACGCCGAGGGTGAGATCGCCACCGACGTTCCCGAGATCGTCACCACGACCACGGTGGCTCCGACGACGACGACTCACGCGGTGGCGGTGACCACCACCGCGCCGACCCCTCCCGAACTCGGACCGGGGGTGCAGGTCGTCGAGAGTCCATTGGTCCGTATGAGTCGCGGTTACGTGCAGGTCGAGATCACCGTGCTCGACTGGTACCTCGCCGACGTCGACATGACCGTGGTTCCCTCGGAGAGCATGCGGGCGCGCGAGATCAGCCTGGCGGCTCACGAGGTGCTGCAGGCCGAGGCGGTCGAAATGCAGAGCCATCGCCTGCACAACGTGTCCGGTGCCACCGAGACGTCGCGTGCCTGGATGTACGCGCTGAAGCTGGCGCTCATCGACGCCGGGATCGTCATACCTCCACCGTGATCGTGATCCGACCGCTGATGGGGACGGTGGTTCGCATTGCCGTGGCCGACGGCACGCCGTCCGGACCCATCGATGAGGCGTTTGCCTGGTTGGCGTGGGTCGAAGCGACCTTCTCCACGTTTCGCACTGACAGCGAGATCAGCCGCATCGGTCGCGGCGAGCTCGCACCGGACGATGCTTCGATCGAGGTGCGTCATGTGCTCTCGCGGTGTGCCGAACTCGAGTTGCTCAGCGGAGGCAGGTTCTCGATTCGCCCCGGCCGCGTGGGGGGTCCCGGTCTCGACCCCGCCGGACTCGTAAAGGGCTGGAGCATCGACGAGGCCGCATTGCTCCTGCAGCGCGCCGGGGTCGATGACTTCTCGATCGACGCCGGAGGCGACGTCCTGTGCGTCGGTCGGCCGCCCGAGGGGGATCGCTGGCGAGTTGGCATCCGCCACCCGGATCGGCCGGAGGCCGCGGTGGGCGCCGTGGTGGCCATCACTCAGGGAGCGGTGGCCACCTCCGGTACCTACTTCCGCGGCGACCACATCTGGGGAAGCGGGGATCGCCGTCTCGCCAGCGTCACCGTCGTGGGTCCACAGCTGGGAACCGCTGATGCACTGGCGACTGCGGTGTTCGCCGATCAGGCGGCTTCCCTGGACTGGGTAGGTGCCTTTCCCGGCTATGGGGTGCTGGTGATCACTCTCGATGGCCTGGTGCGGTGGACTACGGATCTCGACGGGGTGGTGGTGAGCCCCAAGCATGACGGGTCAGACCCGCCGTGACCCGGCTGCGGGTGGGAGTGCAATCGCCCATGGGGCTCGCGAGTGCGGTCGTCATGGGCTCTCCTCGTCGGGTGTGACGATGTCGATCTCCGACAGAGAATCCTGGCTCCAGCCCAGGCCCAGTCCGTCTGGCGTTTGGATCACTCCGAGACGATCGAGCAAGCGGATGACGCGGTCGCGGATGCCGTCGCGGATCTCCCGAACCCGCTCGAGGGGCAATCCCGATGGGTCGTTGAGGGCCCAATCCTCATACTGGACGCCGGGGACGTAGGGGCATTCGTCGCCACAGCCCATCGTCACCACGACGTCAGCCGCGCGGATCGCCTCGATCGTCCATGGTTGGGGGCGGCCCCCGGCGATGTCGATGCCGACTTCGGCCATGGCCTCGACCGCCATCGGATTCACCTCCTTCGCCGGTGCCGATCCACCGGAGAACACCCGGACGCGATCTCCGCCCATGGAGCGGGCAAACCCGGCGGCCATCTGGGACCGACCGGCGTTGTGCACGCAGAGGAACACGACGACCGGAAGCAGGTCGGTCATTCAGCCCCACCACTTCACGAAGAGGGGAGCGAACACGACGGCGGGAAGCAGGTTGGCCACGCGCACTTGCTTGAGGTCGAGGAGACGAAGCGAGATCCCCAGGAGCATGATCCCGCCGGCGGCGGCGAGCCCATCGAGCATCGGATCGGTGAGGAGGCCGTCGAGCGTGCCGGCGGCGAGCGCGATGCCTCCCTGGATCACCGCGACGGTCACCGCAGAGATGGCTACACCCCACCCGTACACCGCGGCAAACGCAATGGCGGCGAAGCCGTCGAGCGCCGCCTTGACCAGCAGGAGTTCGGCATCGCCGAGGCCGTCCTGGATGGAGCCGACGATCGTCAGCGGTCCGACGCAGAAGACCAGCGACGTGATCACGAACCCTTCGGCGAACCGGCTCTGATGGGCGATCGGCCGGGCGGTCTCGGGAACCTCGACGTCGACCGGTGTCGGTTGGGTGAAGCGCCCCTGCAGCGCCGCGCCAAGGCGATGCAGGCCGGCTTCGATGCCCAGCAACTCGCCGCACACCGCCCCGAGCATGACCGCACCGAGCACGAGCGGGAACTCCTCGGTGGGGAGGAGCTCGCGCACCCCGATGGCGGCGGTGGCGAGACCGAGCGTCGCCATCACCGTGGTGCGGACTCCCTCGGGGAAGCGCTTGCCGGCGATGGCGCCGATCACGGTGCCGACCAGCACCGTGGCGATGTTGGCAATCGTGCCTACGGGCAGGTTCATGACTCGCTCCGGAAGGCGGCGGCGGCCTCGAAGCGGACCCGGAAGTCCTCGTCGGCCGCGGCGAGGGCGATCAGGTCGCGGCTTGGCTCCACCCCGAGCTCCGCAATCGCCCGCACCGACCTCCATCGGATCCAGGCGTCGCCGTCGAACAGTGCCTCCTCGAAGAGGGGCCGGAACGCCTCGTCCTCGAGGTCGGCGGCGGCGTCGACGGCGGCTCTTCGCACGATGCGTGACTCGTCGCGGTACCCGGTGACCACCACTGCGCGGGTCACGGCCGGGTCGGAGGACAACGCCAGGGTGACGACCGCGGCGCGGCGTCGGCGGGCGTCGGTTGCCCCGAGGGCCTCGGTGAGCGTCTCGCGGTGGTCGGGGTGATCGGGATTCATGAGATGGAGATCCTCGGGGCGGGTGGGCGTGGAGGTGATGTGCCCGGCCTCATCGAGCAACTGCTCGCGGGTTCGCACGGGGGACTGGGAGATCGATCCCGTCCAGAACAGGTCGGTGACCCGGTCGAGGATGGCGTCGAGGCGGTGCTCCCACGAGGCGGACGCCATCAGCCCGACGGTGACGAAGTCCCCGGCCACCATCACATCGGTGATGTCGAGGTCCTCCATGAGCGCCGCCACCCGCGGGTCGTCGATGTCTTCGCCTCTTCGGTGCCAGATGCCGGGTGCCGGTTCGCCCCCGACGGTGAACTTCACCTTGCGGGGATGTGGGGTGGGTTCTGGGATCACCGGACCGGCGAAGGCCCGGTCGAACACCGAAGTTGTGGACTCGGTCGGGCCGGTGATCTCGATGACATAGCGGCCGTCGCGGATGCCGTGGCTCAGCCTCAGCGCAGCGCCCAGGTCGTGCTCCCACCATCCGGCGGCGAGATGGGGCGTGACCATTCGCGACAGCCGTTCGCGGTGCTCCTCCTCCCAGGGTTGGGCCGAGAAGAGGCGCTTCAGGGAGGTCTTGAACGCCACGAGCACGTCGAAAGGGAGGTGCACCGCGACTTCGGTGGTGAGGTACCCCGAGGCAACGCCGACCAGATCACGGGCGGCGACCTCGGTGCGGGGTTCACGACTCACCGGTCCATCCTCGCATGACCCAGGCGCATACGCCGTCGCTACCCTCCCCCCGACATTCGAGGTGAGCCATGGCCCAACGCAAGCGAGTCTTCTCCGGCCTGCAGCCGACCGGCAACGTCCACGTCGGCAACTACCTGGGGGCCTTGCGCAACTGGGTGCGGCTCCAGGACGACTACGACTGCGTCTACTGCATCGTCGATCTCCACGCCATCACGGTGGATTACGACGTTGCCGATTTCGTCCGCGAGCGGCGCGAGGCGGCCAAGGTGCTCATCGCCTGTGGGGTCGATCCGGAGCGTTCGCTCTTCTACTACCAGAGCGAAGTACCCCAGCACAGCGAGTTGGCGTGGATTCTGGGCACGATCACCGGGATGGGTCAGCTCGGTCGGATGACCCAGTACAAGGACAAGTCCGAGAGCGCCGGGGCGAATCTCGGGCTCTTCGCCTACCCGGTGCTGATGGCCGCCGACATCCTCCTCTATCGGGCCGATGCGGTCCCCGTCGGTGAGGATCAGAAGCAGCACCTGGAGTTGACCCGCGACCTGGCGGTGCGGTTCAACGCCCGCTTTGGCGACGAGTTCCCGGTCCCCGAGCCGATCATCCCCGAGCACGGCGCCCGGGTGATGTCGCTGCAGAATCCCCTCGCCAAGATGTCCAAGTCCGACCCCGATGAGGGGAGCCGAATCCTCGTCCTCGACACCCCCGACACGATCAAGGCCAAGGTGAAGCGGGCGGTGACCGACTCGGGCAAGGGGATCCGCTACGACTGGGAGGAGAAGCCGGGTATCTCCAATCTGCTCGAGATGATGTCGCTCTTCACCGGCACGCCGATCCCGGACCTCGAAGCGGAGCATGCGTCGTCGGGCTACGGCCACTTCAAGGAGGCGGTGGCCGATGCCGTGATCGCCGGCCTCGCTCCGATCCGCGCCGGATACGCCGGCCTCGATGACGCCACGGTGGATCGGGTCATGGAGCGGGGAGCAACCACGGCGCGAGCGATGGCCGAGCCCTATCAGGCACGGGTGCGCAGGCGCGTCGGCTTGAGCCGCTAGTCCGGCGCCGCGGGCAGTCGCACCTCCACGCTGGCCCCACCGTGGCGAGGTTCGACGAACCGGACTACCCCTCCGGCCTCATGGGCAATGGCCCGCACGACGCTGAGACCGAGCCCGCTCCCACCAGCGGCGCGGTCGCGGGCGGCGTCGAGGCGCACGAAACGCTCGAACACCCGGTCGCGATCTTCGGGGGCGATCCCTGACCCGTCGTCGTCGACCTCGATGATCACCTCCGCCTCATCGGTGCGGGATGCGAACCAGACACGGCCGGCGGCATGACGGGCGGCGTTATCACCGAGATTGCGAATCATCCGTTCCAGTGCATCGGGATCCCCCACCACCCGGGCGGCGGACACACCCGATGTGTCCACCGTCACCGGTGACCGGCGCCGCATCGCCGCCGCCTCGTCGAGCAGTACCTGGTCGACATCGACCTCGGCGAGGCGGAGTCGCGGCGTGCCATCGCCGCGAGCGAGCACGAGGAGATCGGCCACCAGCCGATCGATCCGTTGCACCTCGGCCGAAAGGGCTGCGAGCAGATCGGCATCGGCAGGCCCCGATCCGGTGACCTCGAGCATCGCACGCAGGGCGGACACCGGGCTGCGCAGCTCGTGGGAGGCATCCGCCACGAACTCGCGCCGCGTCGTGGCGGCCTCGTCCAGGCGTTGCAGCATCTCGTTGAGGGTGACGGCCAGTCGGGCGACCTCGTCTCCGGTGGTCGGGACCACCAGGCGGCGGTCGAGGGCGCCTCCGGAGATCTGCTCGGCCTCGCGGCGCATGTGTTCGACAGGTTGCAGGGCGCGTCCGACCAAGACCCAGGTGACAGCGGCGACCACGGCGATGATCGCCAACACGCCGGCTCCGACCACGACGGCGGCGGCGCCGAACACCTCGGCGGCTTCGTCGAGGGGAGTACCGGCGATGACGGTCGGACCCCCGTCCGTGCTCCGAACCACCAGGAGCCACGGGCCGGACTCGGGCAGGCCATCGTCGTCGATGATTCCGACGGGGGCATCGATGTGGAGCACGGCGGTTTCCCCGGGGGCGGGAACGACGCTCGAGAACGGCGCCAGGCCGGAGGCGGCGCGGTCGGCGGCCAAGACGGTTCCGTCGGCGGCGACGACCTGGGCAAGGAGATCCGGGTTGCGACCGGGCAGGGGATCGGCGACTGCACCCGCCTCGATCTGGGCCGCGACGGACTCGACCCGGGCGACGGCGCGATCTTCAGCCGTGGCCACGAGTCGGGCGCGGGTGATCAAACCGATGACCACCAGCGCCACCATGAGGCTGGCGGCGACGACGCCGGCCGCGATCATCGTGGTTCGGGTCCGCACGCCTGCGGAGCGATCAGCCACCGGCGGCCAGTCGGTACCCGGCGCCGCGGACGGTCTCGATGGTGGCCGTGGCACCGGCTGTCGCTAGCTTGCGCCGCAGACGGCCGACGTAGACCTCGACGATGTTGGGGTCACCCTCGAAAGCCCAGTCCCAGCAGGATCCCAGGAAGTCCTGCTTCGACACCACGACCCCCGGGACCCTGAGAAGATGCTCCAAGATGCAGAACTCGGTGGCGGTCACGGCCATGTCGTTCGCCCCGACGGATACCCGGTGGCGTGCCGGCTCCAGCGCCAGGTTCTGGAACCGCAACTCGGGTAAGAGCCCCGCGGGACCGCGGCGCAGCAACGCCCGGATACGGGCGAGCAGCTCTGAAAAGGCAAAGGGCTTCACCAGGTAGTCGTCGGCGCCGGAGTCGAGGGCTCTGGTGACGTCCTCGACGCCATCCCGTGCGGTGAGCATCAGGATCGGGACCCGGTTGCCTCCAGCCCGGAGATGCGCGCAGACCGCAAACCCATCCAGCTTGGGGAGCATGATGTCGAGCACGACGGCGTCGTAGGGCTGCTCGGTGGCAAGCCACAACCCGGTTTCCCCGTCGCCGGCGACATCGACGGCATACCCCTCGCGCTCCAGGCCGCGCTCGAGGTATGCCGCCGGCACCGCTTCGTCCTCGACGAGCAACAGGCGCACCGTGTCTCCTAGCTGCCCGGGGTGTGCTCGATGAGCACCGCCGAGCCCGATCCGCCGCGGACCGCGGCCTCCTTGATCATCCCGACCCCGGCCGCGTAGTACTTCTCCTCCACGGTATCGGGTGACAGCGGCGTCCACTCGGTGATCACGATGACTCCGGTATAGCCACCGAAGGGCACCTCGAGCTCCTCCCCGCTTCGCGCAACCTGCGCCATGTCCTCGGCCTCGCCCGGGTAGTACTCCTGGCGATACGCCCGTCCCACCGTCGGGGCGGCCAGCATGACGATCCCGGGAAGTGCCCCGTCCACCCCGGCCTCCCACGATCCGGCGGTGGAGGAGGGCTCACCGTTGCGATACTCGACCGACTCTTCGCCGAGATACCACACGTTGCCCGCGGTGTCCTGGGCAAACCAGTCGTAGGTGTCCTCGATGAGCTCACCGTCCTCGGTCACGGTGTCGCGTACCACCGTCGCCGTGATCCCCATGACGACTCGAGTCTCGGTGAGCACCTCGATCTCGGTGCGTTCGCCTCCACCTTCGAACACCCACCGTGATCCGACGGTGAGCGGCAGATACGGGTTGTCGATGCCGGTGACAAAGTCGGTCGGCTCGAGGGTGAACGTGTAGTCGCCACCATCACCCGGGTCGATCACTGGGGAGGCGGTGCCACCGCACGCGGTCATGAAGGCGAGAGCTGGGACGAGGAGCCGAAACGGTTGGGGGGACATTGGTACTCCTGGTAGGTGACGCCGCGAGCATGCCCGACCGCGCCTGAATGGGGGCTGAATGTGATGGCAGATGGCAGATAGCAGATGGCAGACCTCTTGATATCTTCCTGTGTCCTGTTAACGCTTCTGCAGTGCGGGACTTCCGGAAGATTGTTGCGTGGCAGCGGGCTGACCGTCTGGCCGATCTCTGCTACTTCATCGCCGATCGCCTGCCTCCGGAGGAACGGTTCGGACTTGCATCTCAGGTACGGCGAGCGAGTGTGTCGATAGCCGCGACCATCGCCGAGGGGGCCGGACGATCGTCGGATGCCGACTTCGAGCGGTATTTGTCGATCGCTGCTGGATCGGCGAGCGAACTCCAGAGCCACCTCGGTTTCATTCAGCGACATTGGCCGAGCCTCGGCGGCACCCGAGATGCTCTCGCGTTGGCGCATGAAGTGAAGCGGATGCTCTGGGGTCTCCAGGTCGCCTCCCGATCACGACGAAGCCCGTAGCTCGTTGTCCGCTCTCTGCCTTCTGCCCTCTGCCATCTGCCTTCCCCAACCGCCACACCCCTTCATCGCCCGATCTACTCTCCGCACCACATGGACATCGACATCGGGATCGGGAAGACCGGGCGGCGGGCTTGGGGGTTCGACGACATCGCCATCGTCCCCAGCCGTCGCACCCGCGACCCCGACGACGTCGACATCTCGTGGCAGATCGACGCCTACCACTTCGCCCTTCCCCTCATGGCCTCGGGCATGGACTCGGCCGTCAGTCCGGCGACGGCGATCGCCATCGGGAGGCTCGGCGGACTCGGCGTGCTGAACCTCGAAGGACTATGGACCCGCTACGAGGATCCTTCTGCGGCGTTCGACGAGATCGCCGATCTCCCTGCCGAGAAGGCGACGCGGCGCATGCAGGAGATCTACCTCGAGCCGATCAAGCCCGACCTGATCGGTCAGCGAGTCAAGGAGATGAAGGCGGCGGGGATCACCACCGCGGCGAGCCTCACCCCGCAGCGGGTACCTGACTACGCCCACCTGACCGCAAAGGCGGGTCTCGACATCCTCGTGATCCAGGGGACGGTGGTCTCGGCGGAGCACGTCTCCACCCGCACCGAACCGCTCGACCTGAAGAAGTTCATCGCCGGTTTCGAGCTTCCGGTGATCGTGGGGGGATGCGCTTCCTTTTCCACCGCCCTGCACCTGATGCGGACGGGCGCAGTCGGGGTCCTCGTCGGAGTGGGACCGGGAACGGCGTGCACCACCCGTGGGGTGCTCGGTGTGGGGGTGCCGCAGGCCACGGCGATCGCCGATGCTGCCGGGGCGCGCATTCGGTACCTCGACGAGGCCGGACGCTACGTCCACGTCATCGCCGATGGAGGTATGCGCACCGGAGGTGACGTCGCCAAGGCGATCGCTTGCGGCGCCGACGCGGTGATGCTCGGCTCACCGATCGCCGCCGCCGCCGAGGCCCCGGGAAAGGGACACCACTGGGGCATGGCCACCTTCCATCCCACCCTGCCGCGGGGAGCGCGTGTCCAGGTGGGATCCCTCGGCACGCTCGAGGAGATCCTCGTCGGACCGGCGCACGAGAACGACGGTCGACGCAACCTGTTTGGAGCGCTGCGGGTGTCGATGGCCACCACCGGCTACGCCGATCTCAAGGCGTTCCAGAAGGCAGAAGTGATGGTGGCTCCGGCACTGCGCACCGAAGGCAAGGCGCTGCAGCGCGAACAACGCGTCGGCATGGGCTGATGGCGGGCACCGACTTCGATCGCGTGATCGTCGTCGACTTCGGGGCGCAGTACGCCCAACTGATCGCCCGGCGGGTGCGCGAGGCGCACGTCTACTCGGAGATCGTCCCCCGCGACATCACCGCTGCTGAGGTCGCGGCGCGTCGACCCGCCGGCATCATCCTCTCGGGCGGGCCGGCGTCGGTCTATGCCGTCGATGCCTACGACATCGACCCGGCGATCCTCGAACTCGGCATCCCGATCCTCGGGATCTGTTACGGACATCAGGTGCTGGCTCACGCTCTCGGCGGCGATGTGATCCGCACCGAGGCGGCCGAATTCGGTCGCACCGATCTCGAGGTGCTGGGGGAGTCGGTGCTCTTCGCCGAGTTGCCCGAACGCCAACCCGTGTGGATGAGTCACCGCGACGCGGTGGTGAAGGCGCCGCCAGGCTTTCGGGTCACCGCCGCCACAGCCGCCTCGCCGGTTGCGGCGATGGAGGATGCCGACCGGCGCATGTGCGGTGTGCAGTTCCACCCCGAGGTGGCGCACACCCCCCGTGGCCAGGAGGTGCTGCGTCGCTTCCTCTACGACGTCTGTGGGGCCCGGCCCACCTGGACACACGTCGGCATCATCGAGCAGGCCGTGACGGCCGTGCGGTCCCAGGCCGCGGCGGGCCGGGTGATCTGTGGTCTCAGCGGCGGGGTCGACTCGGCGGTGGCGGCCGCGCTCGTTCACCGCGCGGTGGGCGACCGGCTCACCTGTGTGTTCGTCGACCACGGCCTGCTGCGCCAGGGTGAGGCCGAGCAGGTGGCGGCCACCTTCCGCGCCTCGATGTCGGTGAACCTCATCCATGTCGATGCCGCCGACCGGTTCCTCGACGCCCTGGCCGGGGTAACCGACCCCGAGCGCAAGCGGATGATCATCGGCGAGACCTTCATCCGGGTGTTCGAAGACGTCGCCTCCGGCATCGAGGGTGCCCGGTACCTGGTGCAAGGGACGCTGTATCCCGACGTGATCGAGTCCGGGACCAAGGATGCCGCCCGGATCAAGAGCCATCACAACGTCGGGGGGCTTCCCGACGACATGGACTTCGAGTTGGTGGAGCCGCTTCGGCACCTGTTCAAGGACGAGGTGCGGGCGGTTGGCGAGGAACTCGGTCTCCCCGAAGAGATCGTGTGGCGCCAGCCGTTCCCCGGGCCCGGGCTGGCGGTCAGGATCATTGGCGACGTCACGCGGGAGCGGCTGGAGATCCTGCGTCGCGCCGACGCCATCATCCTGGAGGAGATCCGCCGCGCCGGGCTCTACCGCGACATCTGGCAGGCGTTCGGTGTGCTTCCGGCCATTCGCTCGGTCGGGGTGCAAGGTGACGAACGCACCTATGCCTATCCACTCATCGTGCGGGCGGTCACCTCCGAGGATGCCATGACTGCCGACTGGGCTCGACTGCCCTACGAGGTCCTCGAGCGCATTTCCTCGCGGGTCATCAACGAGGTGGCCGGGATCAACCGGGTCGCCTACGACGTGTCGTCGAAGCCCCCCGCCACGATCGAGTGGGAGTAGGAGGGCGGCCTCCGCAATGCGCAATGCGCCACATGGCGTCTTCCGCGGTCGGACGCTGGTGTGAGACGCCGACGGCAGAGGGTTCGACCCAGATCTGCTACGTGGGTATCTTCAACACGCGTACCGGGAAGATCGACAAGGTCCTCAAGCAGGAGTCGTACTTCCAGTTCGGCATGCGCAGCCAGGCGATCCACCACATTCAGGCGTGGACCGATGCCGAGGGCAACGAGCGCGTCATCCTCCAGTGGGGCTTCGGCGCCACCGGTGGTCCGCACCACATCCTCGACCCCAACGCCAACAACACGGTGGTTCGTTCCATCACCTACGACGATGTCAAGCCCATGGGTCACCCCTTCACCACCCCGAGCCCCGACGGCGCGTGGGTGTATGTGTCGATGGGTGCCAACTTCCTGCGTAACCAGGAAGGCGGCGTGACGTGCGTTGCCAAGGTGAGCACGACGACCCCCGAAGTGATCGAGATCTGCGGTGAGCACCTGAATCACCCGATCGGAATCACCCACACGATGGACGGCAGGTACACCTACGTGGTCGAGGCCGAGATCAGCAAGGTCTTGAAGCTCGACAACGAGACGAACGAGTTCGTGGGCATCACCAGCGCCGGCGTGGCTGGCCCCTACGGAATCTGCCTGAACAAGGACGAGACCATCGCGTTCATCGTCGGCAAGGGCGAGGGAAGCCACAACACGGGTTCGGTCCTCGGCCTGGTCGACCTGAAGAACTTCACACAGCTGAGGACCGACTCGCTGGGTGACGGGACGGTCAACCCGTTCTACCTTGGCGGATCGGCCGCCTCGGTCGATCACTGCGCACTGAACCCCGATCTCGATGCCAATGAGGTCTGGGTGTCGAACATGCGCGGTTGGGAGACCATCATCATGAACTACGACACCTGGACGGTCGATGACTATGTCCCGACCCCCAATGGTGGCGACACTCATGGCATGGCCTTCGTGTGGTACCTCGATGGTTGGGACAGCGGCGAACTCATGTCCGACATGGGTGGCCCGAAGTCCAAGACCCTGCAGGCCGAAATCGCTGCCCTCGCAGCGGCGGCGGCGGCAGAGGGCTAACCCTCTCGCAGGCCGAATGACCCGAGCCCCCGGCCGCAAGGCCGGGGGCTCGGTGCTTTTCAGTCTCCAGTCTCCAGTCGCCAGCCAGAGAAGACCTGAGATCTGGCACCCGGTACCCGGCACCCGGGCACTTCGCCCTCTGGCGAATCGCGAAGTGCGATCCTTCTTGCCAATTGCCAATTGCCCATTGCCCCCGTCCTGCCCCGCTCAAGCCGTTCCCTGCCCCCGTCGATACCTACTGCACACGATCTCGGGGAGCCATGCCCAGTTTCGACGACGACCTTCAGCAGTTGTTTGCCGGGGAGGTGCAAGAACGCACTGCCCGTTTGGTGGGTGGGGCCGAGGCCCTGGCGGTCGCGCCGCTCGACGAGGAGGCGCTCCGGACGATGATCCGGGAGGGCCACACCCTCAAAGGCACGTCCCGGATGATGGGCTTCACCGCGATCTCTGATGCCGGCAAGGCTCTCGAGGATGCCTGGCGGGCCATCGCGGCGGGGGAGATCGTGCCCGACGGCGACCTCGCAGCCGCGCTTGCCCTGCTCGCCGTTCAGATGACCGCCGCGGTGCGCGCCGATCCCGCTACCGGGACTCCCGGCCTCGCCGCGGGCATGCGTGCCCTGCGGCGCAGCCTGCGCCAGGACGAGCCCATCCCGACCGTCGAGCACCGCCCCACTCGACCCCAGGGCGACCTCGACGGCCTGCTCGGCGCCATCGATTCCTGGGCCTTTGGTGAGACGGTGCGGGTGAACGCTGCCGGCCTGTTTCGGCTCATCAACGAGATCTGCTCGCTTCGCGTCGATTCTGAAGCCCTGGCCGGAGCGGTCGCCAAGCTCGCTCGCTCGAGGTTGGGACCTGATGCCCTCAAAGAGGAGTTGAGTGCGCTGGCGACGCTCGTGGGGAGCGCCGACAAGGCGTTGCTCGATCTGCAGTCGCGGGCTGTCGACCTCGCAGCGGCCCCGCTCGCCGACATCACCGCCACCTTCACCCAACTGGTTCGGTACGTCTCGCGCCGCGCCGGTAAAGAGGTGCGCTTCGAGATCGTCGGCGACGAGCACGCCGTCGATCGCCAGGTGCTGGAACGGCTCTCCGATCCACTGCGGCACCTCGTGGTGAATGCGGTGCAGCATGGCATCGAGACCCCGGCAGAGCGTCAGGCTGCGGGCAAACCCCCAACGGCCACGCTGCTGCTGCACGCCGACGTGCAGGATCATCGCTTGTCGATCGTCGTCGAGGACGACGGGCGCGGTATCGACTGGGGAGCGGTTCGCAACACCGCCCTGCGGCGCGGCCTGGTGAGTGCCGCTGCAGCAGACGATCTCGACGCCCTTCGCTCCCTGCTGTTCTCGCCGAACTTCTCCACGGCGCAACCGTCGGAGATGATCGGCGATGGTCAAGGCCTGGCCACCGTCGCCGGTGCCGTCGAGGCGCTCCACGGCACGGTGACCCTGGAGAGCACCGCCGCCGAAGGCACCAGGGTCACCATCACGGTGCCCACGAGTCGAGCCCTCCAGGACGCGGTGTTGGTCACGGCCGCCGGCCAGACTTGGGGGATTCCTGCGATCGCGGTGCTCGACCGGCTGCCCCTGCACTCGGCGGGGGTGCACGACGCCGGTGGGCGGCAAGAGATGCCGTGGAACGGATCCACGATTCCGGTGCTCTCGTTCGCCGAGACCGTGGGGTTGCGCGCCACGACGGAACCCACCCGGGTCATCGTCGTGTCCACCTCCCTCGGTCCGACCGGGTTCACGGTGGCCCGGGAGTTGGGACGACGCCAGGTTGCTGCCCGCGAGCTCGGCCCGATCCTCGAGGGGGTGCCCCATCTCACCGGCGCTGCCGTGCTCGGTGGCGGCGACGTGGTGGTGCTCGTCGACCCCAACCGGCTTGCCTCGCAGGCCCGGCTGCCGCGCGACGCCGGGCCTCGCTACCGGGTGCTCGTGATCGACGACTCCCGGGGCGCCCGCCAGGTGGTCGGCGGAGCACTCGGGTCGGCCGGGTTCGAGGTGGATCTCGCCGCCAGCCCTACCGAGGCGCTGTCCGTGCTCGCCGACCAGGCGTTCGATGCCATCGTCATGGACTATGTCCTGCCGACGATGGACGGAGCCACGCTGGCCGGGAGGGTGCGACAGCTTGGCATCAACGTTCCCATCGTGATGCTGTCGGGGGCCGCAACCGCCGAGGACCAGCAGCGAGCCCTCGCCGCCGGGGCCAACGCCTATCTCGACAAGGACGACCTGCGCCAGGGTGCCCTGGCGGCGGCGATCTCGGAGCTGATCGGGGCGGCGTAGGGGAATGGCAATTGGCGATTGGCGATTGGCAATTGGCCAGAGAGAACTCGCAATTCGTCAGACGGCGAAGGCAAAGGGCGAAAGGCTCCGATACCTGATACCTGATACCTGGGCCTGATACCTCCGCCTGGTGCCTGGTGCCTTCCGGCTGACTAGCCCATTCGCGATTCCGCGACCCTCGCCTTCTCTGCTCAATGGCGGGGCCTTTCTTGCCGATCACCTCGCTTCACCAGAGGGGGCTCCGTGCAGCGGTTTCGACGATCCGATGGCTTCACGCTCATCGAGTTGATGGTGGTGATCATGATCATCGCCGTGTTGGTGGCGCTCGGCCTGCCCACGTACTTGCGGTTTCGCTCCCATGCCCAGGACTCCTCGGCGCAGCAGTCGCTGGCGGTGTCGCAAAAGGCGGCGTTTGGCATCGCCCTGCAGCAGGACATCTATCCGGACTCCGCCACGCTGGTGGCAACGCTGCCCCTGTTCGAGGCTTCCCGGGACTGGATCGACGGCGTCACATCCTCGACCGGTCCCAACGAGGTGTCTCTGCAGGATGATGCCGCGGGCCGCGAGCTGGCGATGGCGGTGCGGTCCTTGTCCGGATCGTGCTTCTACCTGCGGGTCTCCCTCGACGGCCCGCCCGCCCGGCGAGTAGTGGCCAACCCCGCCACCTGCGCCGGTCAGGACTACGTGGATGGGGTGGATACGGGGTGGTGAGCGAGGACTTGGCAGTCGGCGATTGGCGATTGGCAATTGGCAATTAGCGATTGGCAAACGGGCGATTGGCAAACGGGC
>CAYYIA010000004.1:0-1999 GCA_964471875.1 uncultured Acidimicrobiia bacterium | reverse complement strand
GCGATTGGCAAACGGGCGATTGGCAAACGGGCAATGGGCAATGGGCAATGGGCAAACGCTAAAGGCGAAGAGCGGAGGGCTCAGACACCAGGTGTCTTCTCCTTCTGATGCCTGATACCTGATACCTGATACCTGAGATCTCTCTTCCTGGTGCCTGATACCTGGTGCCTCCCAAATCACACCCGTGCCATTCCTACACTCGCCCTCGTGCCCGAGTCTCCGCTCTTCGACGAACTCAACCCATCGCAGCGCGAGGCCGTGGCCGCCACCGATGGCCCGGTGCTCGTGGTCGCCGGGGCGGGGTCGGGCAAGACCCGGGTGCTCACCTATCGGGTCGCCCACCTGATCCGTGACCTGAATGTCTCGCCCTATGGAGTCCTGGCGATCACGTTCACCAACAAGGCTGCGGACGAGATGAAGGAGCGAGTCGGTCGGTTGGTCGGCGGCGTTGCCCGGGGGATGTGGGTCTCCACCTTCCACTCGGCGTGTGTTCGCATCCTGCGCCGCGACGCCCCCATGCTCGGCTACAAGTCGGGCTTCTCGATCTACGACGACATCGATGCCCGCCGGCTCGTGGAGTGGTGCGTGCGAGATCTCGACCTCGACCCGAAGCGGTTTCCCCCGAAGAGCATCCGTGCCGCCATCAGCAACGCCAAGAACGAGCTCATCGACTTCGAGACCTTCCGTGATCGCGGAAGCGGCATGTACCACGAGAAGGTCTCGGACGTGTACCGCATGTATCAGCAGCGGTTGTTGGAGGCGTCGGCGATGGACTTCGACGACCTGCTCATGGTCACGGTGGAGCTGTTCGGAGCGTTCCCCAAGGTGCTCGAGCACTACCAGGACAGGTTCCGCTACATCCTCGTCGACGAGTATCAGGACACCAATCACGCCCAGTACCGTCTGGTGCAGCTCCTCGCCGCCAAGCACCGCAACCTGTGCGTCGTCGGCGACTCCGACCAGAGCATCTACGCCTTTCGGGGCGCCGACATCCGCAACATCCTGGAGTTCGAGCGCGACTACCCGGACGCCACCGTCATCGTGCTCGACCGCAACTACCGGTCGACGCAGACGATCCTCGATGCCGCCAATGCGGTCATCTCCAACAACCCGGGCCGCAAGCCCAAGCATCTGTGGACCGACCTCGGGGAAGGGTCGCCGATCACGGTGTACCGAGCGGAGGACGAGCATGACGAGGCTGCCTTCATCGCCGAGCGGATCGGATCGCTCGAGGACGATGGACTGTCCCGGTCCGATGCCGCGGTCTTCTACCGGACCCATGCCCAGTCCCGGGTGATCGAAGAGGTGTTCGTTCGCTACGGGGTGCCGTATCAGGTCATCGGCGGCCCCAAGTTTTACGACCGACGCGAGATCAAGGACGTGATGGCGTATCTCAAGGCGATCGTGAATCCCGCGGACACGGTGGCCATGAAGCGGATTATCAACGTCCCCAAGCGGGGCATCGGCGACACCTCGGTGGGCCATCTCGACCGTGCCGCCGAGGCCGAACGCATCACGTTCTACGAGGCGGTGCAGCGCGCCGGCGACAACCCGCGGCTCGCGGGGAGGGCCGCCAACGCCCTTGCCGAGTTCGTGGCCCTCATGAACCTGCTGGTGGCCGCCGCCGCCGACGGGCCGAAGGCGGTGCTCCAGGCGATCCTCGATGACACCGGCTACGTGCGGGAACTCGAGCAGGAGGGGAGCATCGAGGCTCTCAGCCGGGTGGAGAACCTTCGTGAGTTGCTTTCGGTCGCCGCCGAGTTCGAGGAGCGAGGACCCTCGACCGATCTCGGCGATGAAACCTGGGAGGACATGCCGGGTCTGCGCCGACTGGAGAAGTTCCTCGAATCCACGGCACTCGTTGCCGACGTCGACGCCCTCGAGTCATCGGGAGCGGTCACGCTGATGACCCTGCACAGCGCCAAGGGGCTCGAGTTTCCGGTCGTCTTCCTCGTCGGACTCGAGGAAGGCGTATTCCCGCACATGCGCAGCCTTGGCG
>CAYYIA010000003.1:19054-22738 GCA_964471875.1 uncultured Acidimicrobiia bacterium | reverse complement strand
CGCATGCTGACCTGCTCCCCTCGGCCCGGCAACGAGGGCCTTGAGGCCACGCTGGAGGAGAAGAAAGGCGCGCAGCGCCGGCTCGCCCTCGTGGGTGATGGCGTCCGCCACCTCCACCATGGTGCCGGCGGCGAGCACCCGATCCAGGTCTGCACGCACCTCGGGGAAGGCCTCGATCACCGACACCTGGGTGATCGTCCCCAGGTTGCGTCCCTCATAGACGACGAGGTCGACGTGGGTGAACGGCTCGAGGCGGCCGCCAAACCGGCTCTTGGTCTTGCGGACCCCCTTGGCGACGGCACGAACCTTTCCGGAGTTGGGGCTGAGGAGCACCACCACGCGGTCCGCCTCCCCGAAGGGGAAACCGCGGAGCACGATCCCCTGGTCGTTGCGTAGTGCCACGATGTGCCAGGGTACCGGTGCGACCGTGGCTGGACGGGAACCGGCAGCCCGCCGCCGGTCGTCCCAGCGGTGACATCTCCCAACGGAAGGCCGCCATGGCGATCCGCATCGTCTTCGCCTTGTTCGCACTCCTTCTCGGGCTGCCGACGACCGCCTCGGCCCAGGTGGTCATCGACCCACCGATTCCGCCCTGCCCGTGGTGGCACTGCGGCGGCGACGCCGATGTCGTCATCGAGGACTACCGCCTCGAGGTCACCATCGACAATGGGATCGCGGTCACCCGGGTGCGCCAGGTGCTCCGCAACGACTCCGACGTTGCCGCCGAGGGGGAATTCCTCCACCCGATACCCTCCGACGCCACGCTCACCGGGCTCACCCTGTGGATCGACGGGGAGCCCGTCGAGGGGGAGATCCTCGCCGCCGGTGAAGCCCGGGCCACCTACGAGGAGATCGTGCGGCGGACCCTCGACCCGGCCCTCCTCGAGTTCGCCGGCGACGGCCTCGTGCGGCTGGCGGTGTTTCCCCTCCCTGCCGGCGACACCCGCACGGTCGAGATCGAGTATTCCCAGGTGCTCACCACCGACACCGGACTCACCCGGTACCACCACCCGTTTGGCCGTGAGCACACCGCGGCGATCGAGTCGCTCCAGGCGCATGTCGAAATCGAATCCGACGATGCGATCAAGACCGTGTACTCCCCCAGCCACGACATCGGCATCAACCGCGCCTCCGAGCACCGAGTGGAGGTGGGGTTCGAAGGTGCTGGAGCCGACGGCTCCGACTTCACCGTGTACTACTCCACCGACGCCGCCACGGTCTCCATGGACGTGATCACCTACGCCGCAGATGGCGACGGCTACTTCCTCCTCCTCGCCTCCCCGGGACTCGCCGCTTCGGAGGCGGTAGTGCCAAAAGACGTGGTGGTCGTGCTCGACGTGTCCGGGAGCATGGAGGGCGAAAAGTTCGCCCAGGCGCAAGATGCCGCTCGCTATGTGCTCGCTCACCTCAATCCCGAGGACCGCTTCGACGTCATCGCCTTCTCCACCGGGGTCGACTCGTTCGGGGCCGGGCTTCGCCCTGCTGCGGAGGCAGCAGCAGCCGCCACCTGGGTGGGGAGGCTCGCCCCGGGAGGCTCCACGAACATCGACCTGGCTCTCGACGAGGCTCTGGACCGCGCCGATGAGGAACGGTCGATCTATGTGATCTTTCTCACCGACGGCCTCGCCACGGAAGGAGTCATCGACACCGCGGAGATCCTGGACAATCTCGAGCGTCGGGCGGCGGGCCCGACATCGATCTTCGCCTTCGGTGTCGGCTACGACGTCGACACGTTCCTGCTCGATGCCATCGCCCGCGATCATCACGGCACCACCACGTATGTGAGCCCTGACGAGGCCATCGACGCCGCCGTCGAGACCCTCTACGCCAAGGTGTCGTCCCCGGTGCTCACCGACGTCAGCATCGACGTCGACGGCGTGACGGTGTCCGACCTCCATCCGAGTCCCCTCCCCGACATCTTCCGCGGAGGTCAGTTGGTGGTGGCGGGGCGGTATGAGGGCTCGGGCGCTGCCACCATCTCACTGTCGGGGCGGGTCCGCGGTGAGCCCGTAACGCTGGTGTTCGACGAGGTCACCTTCGGCTCCGCGGGAGGCGACCCCACCGTGGCCCGGCTCTGGGCCACCCGAAAAGTGGGCGAGCTCCTCACCACGATCAGGCTCGAAGGCCCGAACGACGAGATCATCGACCAAATCGTCCGGCTGTCGATCCGGTGGGGAATCGTGACCCCGTACACCTCGTACCTGGTTACCGAGGACGACCCCTTCGGCCAGGAAGCCATCGACGAGATCGCCCGTGCTGCCGCCGAGAGCGCCGCCGCCACCACCCTCCCCGCCTCGGGTGAGGCTGCGGTGGGTGCTGCCGACGCCGCCGGCAACTTGGCTACGTCCGATACCGGGACCGCCCCTGGCGCCGAGTACGCCGATCTGGTCCGCATCGGCGGAGGTCGAACCTTCCGCTTCAGCGACGGCCGCTGGATCGACACGGCCTTCGAGCCTGGTTCCGACACCGTGCGCGTGGCATTCGGATCGGCCGATTACTTCTCGCTGGCGGCATCCGACCCATTGCTCGCCACCGCCCTGGCGGTGGGCGCCGAGGTGACCATCGTCCACCAGGGAACCGTGTTCGAGATCGTGGCGGAGGGAGAGGGCTCCGACCCACTCCCCGCCACCACGACCACCACCCTCCCCAGCACGCCCACCACCCCCACGACGGTCGCCGCCCTCCCGGGTGAGGCGCCCGGTGATGGCGGCTCCGGGCTACCGATGGCGCTCGTGGTGATCGGCGGCGTCCTGCTGGCCGGGGTCGGGGTCACCCTGGTGACCCGGCGCCGCTAGCGGGGAGGCCGGCGGCCAGGGAACGGCGGGTTTCCACACGAACTGGTCGCGGTGCGCGACACTACGCCCATGGCTACGCCTCTGATCGCTGCCGAACGGGAAGCCCTGGTCACCGCACACCCGGCGTGGACGCTTCAGGGGGAGACGATCCGGCGCTCCTTCACCCTCCCCGACTTCGCTGCCGCCATCGGCTTCGTGGCACGGGTGGCACTCGTGGCCGAAAAGGCCGACCACCACCCCGACATCGACATTCGCTGGAACCGAGTGACCCTCGCCTTCACCACCCACTCCGTGAAGGCACTCTCCGATCTCGACCGTCACCTCGTCGAGTCCATCGACGGCTGGGGGATGCCATGAGTGATTGGCTGCGTCCCGGGTACTCGACGATCACGCCGTACCTGTTGGTCGAAGGCGCCGCCGAGCTCGTCGAGTTCCTCGAGGACGCCTTCGACGCCGAGATCCTGACCCGACGGGACCGGCCCGACGGCACCCTGCTGCACGCCGAAGTCCGGGTTGCCGAGTGCATGCTCATGGTCGGAGAGTCGTTCGACGAGGAAGGGCCAATGGTCGCCGCGCTGTACCTCCATGTCGAAGACTGCGACGAGGTGTTCGCCGCCGCACTCGATGCGGGTGCGACCATCGCCGTCGAACCCATCACCGACCGCACCCTCGGCGAACGCCACGCCGCCGTCACCGACCCGTCAGGCAACGTGTGGTGGATCGCGACCCACCTGGGCGAGATCGACGCCGAAGAGGAACGCCGCCGCGTCGAAGCGGTGACGAAGGCCGGTGAGGAACCGGAGGAAGTGGAGTAGGAGGTATTAGGTGTCAGGTATCAGGTATCAGATCCGGATGCTGCTGCCTGTTACCTGACACCTGACACCTTCTT
>CAYYIA010000003.1:0-18954 GCA_964471875.1 uncultured Acidimicrobiia bacterium | reverse complement strand
ATCAGGTATCAGATCCGGATGCTGCTGCCTGTTACCTGACACCTGACACCTTCTTCACAAGCCCAGTCGCTGCACGATCCCCGGATGCCGCTGCCAGTCCTTCTCCACGGTGACCCGGAGATCGAGGTGGACCCGGGTGGCGAGGCGACGCTCGAGTTCCACCCGGGCCTCGGTGCCGGCAGCGGAAAGCAGCGAGCCTCCCTTGCCGATCACGATGCCCTTCTGGCTGTCGCGCTCCACGAGCACACGGGCGTCGATGCGGGTGACGCCGTTGTCCTGCTCCGTGATCTCCTCGACGAGGACCGCGAGCGAGTGCGGGAGCTCGTCGCGCAACCGATCGAGGAACTTCTCGCGCACGATCTCACCGATGAAGAACTCATTCGCCTGGTCGCTGGTCATTCCGGCGGGAAAGTACCTTGGCCCCTCGGGCAACAGCCTCACGATCTCGTCGATGACCGGTTCGAGGTTGGTCCCGGCGGTGGCACTGATGGGGACGTAGGCGGCAAAACCCCACGTCCCCGCCACGGCGAGCCGCTCGACCACCTCTTCGCCACGGGCGGCGTCCACCTTGTTCACCACACAGATGGTGGGAAGGCCGGCCGCCGTGAGGCGGCCAGCGATGAGGCGATCCCCCGGCCCGATCTTGCCCGTGGCCTCGATGACGAAGACCGCGGCGTCGGCCTCAGCGAGCGAGTCTGCAGCGAGGGTGTTCAACCGCTCGCCAAGGGCGGTGCGAGGGCGATGGATGCCCGGAGTGTCGACGAGCACGATCTGGAACTCGGGACGATCGACGATGCCCCGGATCGTGTTGCGGGTCGTCTGGGGGCGCGACGAGGTGATCGCCACCTTGGCGCCCACCAGGGCGTTGACCAGGGTGGACTTGCCGACATTCGGTCGCCCGACCACGGGAACGAAGCCCGATCTCAACGGATGCTGACCCGGACGCGGGCCACCCGGCGACCCTGCACCCGTTCGGCAGTGAGCCGAAGGCCCTCGACGTCAAAGGTTTCACCCTCTTCGGGTACCCGCCCGGCGAGTCCGAGCACCAGCCCCCCGACCGAGTCCCAGTCCTCATCGGGCAGCCGTACGCCGACCAGTTCGGAAAGGTCCTCGACCGACACTCGCCCGTCGACGACGTAGCCACCATCTTCGGTGACCACCATGTGTTCCTCGGTGTCGTACTCGTCGGCGATCTCGCCCACGATCTCCTCGATGAGGTCCTCGATCGTGACCAGCCCGGCGGTACCACCGAACTCGTCGACCACGATGGCGAGGTGGACCTTCTCGCGCTGCAGGTCCCTGAGCAGCTCGGACACCCGCTTGGTCTCGGGAACGAAGTGCGCGGGACGCATCAGCCGCCGCACCGGCACCGGCCGGTTCGCGGTGTCTCGCAGGCGCAGCAGATCCCGTGCGTAGAGCACCCCCTCGACGTCATCGAGACTGTCGCCGGTCACCGGGATCCGGGATCGACCCGAGGACACAGCCACGTCGAGAGCCTGATCGCTGTCGGCCGACGCCGAGACCGTCACCATGTAGGTGCGGGGCACCATCACCTCCCGCACGATGGCGTCGGTGAACTCGAGCACCGAGGAGATCAGTTCGAACTCCTCCTCGTGGTCCTGCTCCTCGGAGTCGGGCTCGCCGCTGTCGTCCTCTTCCTCATCCGAAATGGCATCGGCCGCCCGGCTCCCCACCCGGATCGCCCACGCCAACAAGATCGAGAGGCGATAGGCGGGACGGCGAGGCATTGCCCGCCCGACGGCGCGAGGAACGGCATCTCCGGCGAGCACCAGGATCACGCCAAGGGCGATCAACGACCCGCCGAGCACCCACCCTGAGGCGAGCGCGCCGAGTGCCCAGGTCGCCGGGATGGCGGCAGCCACCAAGACCGCAGCATGCACCATGCCGATCGAGGGTTGCAGCATCTCGGGCAGTTCCAGGAGGTCGGCGACCCGCTCCGCCCCGGCCGTCCCAGAGGCCGCATCGCGCAGCGCATCGGCGCGATGGGTGCGTACGAGTGACGCCCCGCCGAAACGCAAGGCGGCGGCGAACACGGTGAGAAGAGCGCTCAGGGCCAGAGCGAGCGGGATCACTCCCAGGACCTCCCGATCATCTCCAGGAGTTCGTCTTCGCGACGCTCCATCCGGTCGGCGGCGGCATCGTCTTCGTGCTCGTAGCCGAGCAGGTGGAGCATGCCGTGCACGAGGAGGAGGTGGATGAAGTCCTCGTACGGGATGTTCTCTTCGGCGGCGCGCCGCGCCACTTCGACGGGACACAAGAACACATCACCGATGTTGAGCGGCGGCTCACCCACCACCGGGCGGGGCGGATCGCCCGGGATGAGCGTCTCGGTGGGAAAGGCGAGCACGTCGGTCGGACCTTCTCGGTCCATGAAGCGCTTGTTGTAGGTCGCCATCTCCATCGCGTCGACGAGGTACACGGCCACCTCGGTGTCTGCGGGAAACCCTTCGGCGGTGAGCACCCGCGAGGCGAAGGCACGGAGCGATGCTCCGTCTGCAGGGTGACCCTGTTCGTCGCTGAAGAATACGTTCACGCCGGCTGTGTGCTCCGTGCGACCGGGAACCCGGGATACGGAATCCGGGTGTGGTAGTACCCGATCATCGCATCCACGAACGCTTCCTTGATGCGGGTGAGCTCGCCGAAGGTCACATCGGACTCTTCGAGCTGCCCATCTTCGACCTTCTCGGCGATGATGCTCTCCACGAGCTCGCGGATGCCTTCACTGGTCGGATCCTCGTGCTGCACGAGCGCCCTGGTGCCGGCCTCGGTGGCGTCGGCGAGCATGAGGATGACCATCTCCTTGGACTTCGGCTTGCGACCCCGGTGGCGATAGTCGGCGGGATCGAAGGCATCACCTCGCGCCGACTCACCCTTGTGGGCGAAGAACCGCATCAGGCTGGTGCCGTGGTGGGTGAGGATCCCCTGAGCGACGTCGGGAGGGATGCGATACACCCGGGCAAGCCGCAGCCCCTCGGCGACATGGCTACGGATGATCGCGGAGGACTCCTCGGGGGGGAGTCGATCGTGAGGATTGGTCACTCCGAACTGATTCTCCACGAAGTACTTCGGCTGCACGGTCTTGCCGAGGTCGTGGTAGTAGGCCATCGCCCGGGCGAGCAGCGGGTTGGCTCCTACGGCGCGCGACGCCCGATCGGCGAGGCTCCCCACGATGATCGAATGGTTGAAGGTGCCTGGAGCGGTCTCCTCGATGCGGCGGAGCGCCGGATGATTGCGGTCGGTGAGATCGAGCAGCGTCTGAGTGGTGGTGATCCCGAATAGCGAGGCGAGCACCGGCAGCATGCCCAATGCCACCACCCCGCTGGCGATGCCGCCGATGAAACCCCAGATCGCGGACAGCGCCACAGCGTCCGATCCATAGAAGAACCAGGCGATGGCACCCGCGAGGGGGACATGAAGGAAGGCCGAGGACACCACGGCCAGGTTCAGCTGAGTGCGTGAGGCGACCGATGTGGCCAACGGGATCGGCGTGAGGGTGGCAGCCGCCGAGAACACGACGAGGGCCAGTTCGCCGGTGGTGAGCGCCACGAAGGCCGACACGGGCAGGGCCATGAGCACGGCGACCCGGGCATCGAACAGGCTTGCCGCCAAGTACCCGAAGAGCGCAGCCGGAATCATGAATCCGAGCTCGACGTGGTCCCCGGTCACCACCTCGGGTAGGCGAGCAGCGAGAGCAGCGAGGATGAGGAACAAGCCGAACAGGCCGACCATCCTCGGACGACGCCAGAGGTCCGAGGCGGTACGGGCCACGAACACCGCGGAGAGCGCTACGACCAGCGCAGCCACCAGGGCCATGGCGCGAATCGGATTCGCCTCGCCCTCGACGTCGAGCAACCCGAGGTCCTCGATTGCCTGGAGCTGCACCGCGGTGAGCTGGTCGCCACCGCGAACGATGTGTTGGCCGGCCACGAATACGACGGTGATGTCGGAGACGGTCTCCTGGGCAGCAAGCCGGGCGAGTTGCGTGGCGGCGTCATCACGGAACCGGTTCGCCTGCAGCGACAACTGCACGACATCGGCGACCGCCGCCTCGATCGGAGCCCGCAGCTCATCGGGCAGCAACACGATCGGACGGGGGCGGGTGACCAACTCGGAGCGCACCTCGGCCAGCTCCGTCGTCTTGATGCCTCCGAGCAGATACTCCTCGGCGATGTCGATCGCCTCCTGGCGGACCAGCGGGAAGAGGGCACTTTCGCCCTCGGCGAGGCGGTCGGGATCGCCGTTCACCAGGTCGACGAGGTCGGCGACGGTCTGGTCGTCGAGCAGTGGGTAGGCATCCGCCACCAGGGAGATCTGTTCCGCTCGCGGCAACGGCTCGGGTGGCAGGGTCGTCGTCGTGGTCTCCGCAACGGTCGTCGTGGTGTCACCCGGGGCGGCCGTGGTCGTCGGATCGGCAATGGTGGTCGTCGTGGCAACGGGGCCGACGATCGGCTCGGCGACAAAGGCGACGGTGGCGAACAGGTCGACGACCGCATCCAACACGGTTTCGGTGACCTGCGTGTCGACCCGGTACACGTCTTCGACCAGCGCCGACACCCGGTTGCGCTCGGCCTCGCTTGCGGCCTCGTCCACGACCCGCACTTCGGTGGGGGCGATGAACGTCTGCGGCGCCGCCTCACCCTCGCGCAACACGATCGGCTCCTCACCGAGGTCTTGGCCCAGGGTCAGCACGGCCACGACGAGGATCCCAGCCGCCACGAGCACCGTGAGCCGGAAGGCGCCGGAAAGCCGGGCGACGACACTCATGGGCGCTTCTTCTCCTCGTGGACCCGATAGGCCTCCACGATCGACGCCACGATGCGATGACGAACCACGTCTTCGGATCCCAGGGTCACGAAGGCGATGCCCGGGATGTCGATGAGGATCCCGCCCACCTGACGCAAGCCCGATGCCCGGCCATCCGGGAGATCGACCTGGGTGACATCGCCGGTGATGACCATCCGTGAGTTGAACCCCAGTCGGGTCAGGAACATCTTCATCTGTTCCGGCGAGGTGTTCTGCGCCTCGTCGAGCACGACAAACGCATCGTTGAGGGTGCGCCCGCGCATGTAGGCGAGCGGTGCGATCTCGATGCTTCCCCGCTCCAACAGCCGGGCGGTCTCGTCCGGTCCGAGCATGTCGAACAGGGCGTCGTAGAGCGGACGCAGGTACGGATCGACCTTGGCGGCAAGATCGCCGGGGAGGAACCCGAGACGCTCCCCCGCCTCCACGGCCGGGCGGGTGAGGATGATCCGGGTGTAGGCCCCCGATTGGAGTCCGTTCACCGCCAGCGCCATGGCGAGGTAGGTCTTCCCCGTGCCGGCAGGCCCGATGCCGAACACCACGGTGTTGCGACGGATGGCATCGACGTAGCGCTTCTGGTTCAGGGTCTTGGCACGCACCACCTTGCCCCGTCCCACCGGGACCCCGTCGGTGAAGACATCCGACGGACTGGCGACGTCTGCCTTGACGAGGTCGACGAGGCGTCGCACCCGATCGGCGTCGAGGGTTTGGCCCTCTCGCACGAGCACGAGCAGTTCCTCGAGCGAAGTCTTGACGAGCGTGACCACGGCATCTGGTCCGGTGATCCGCAATTCGTCGCCCCGGGCAACGATGAGCGCGTCCGGATAGGCCTCCTCGATGATGCGGAGGAAGCCGTCGCGCTCGCCGAGGAGCGCAAGCATGTGGTGGTCACCGGGGACGCGAAGCGTCACCTCGGTGACGGCGGAATTGGTCACAGGATTCCTCGGAACGAGGGAAACATGAGGAGCCACAAGTATATCCGGCAACCGGGACCGGGGACCCGGGATTTCTTGGCTCGCCGGGGACGGCTTCTCAGGCGTCGGCGATGATGCCGACGTCGCTCAAACGCTCGGAAAACGACTCCTCGGACTGGTCGATGAGCAGCGCCAGCAGGCGAAGGTCGTCGCGGCGGATGGTCAGCACCTTGCCGTTGAAGTCCTGGCGCATCATCTGGATCGAGCGCAGGAATCTGGTGAAGATGACCGCCTCGGTGCCGGAAAGCCGTTCGAGCCGATTGAGGTCGATGGTGACCCCGCCACTGGGGAGTGGCTGCATCGTCCGCTCCCCGGACTCGTCCTGGGGGAGGAAATGGGCGATGGGGACCTGGAAGAACTGCGCCAGTCGCTGCAGACGAGGGAGCGAGAGGCTGCGCTCTCCGCGCTCGTAGGCTCCGACCACCGCCGCCTTGAACTCGCCACCGGAAAGGCGCTGTACCTCTTGGAGTGAGAGCCCCCGTTGGCGACGGATGGATCGCAGCCGGTTGCCGACCATGTCGTTGTACGAGGCCGTCACCTGGCTACTCCCTCTGCCACGTGCCCACATCCCGCAACAAACACCACGCTGGGTGTGCGGTTGCTGCGCTGCGCGCTCATGTTAGCGACGCTGCGTGACCGCCGTCCAGCAACCCAGTGGGAGGCCGCCGACCGTTCGATGACGTGTCGGTCAGCCCCCGTGCCGAACCCTGAATCCGGGTGAGCGCGACTGCCCAGGGTCCCAGGAGGATCAGCGCTTGCGGCGCTTGGCAGGAGCCGGGGCGTCCCCCATCGCTTCGGCAAAGGCCCGCAGGGCCGCCTCCTGGGTGCGGTCCAGGGATGTCGGCACGGCGACGACCACCTCGACGAGCAGATCGCCCCGGCCCCGTCCATGGAGGCGCGGCATGCCCTGACGGGCCAACTTGAACACCGTCCCCGGCTGCGTGCCCTTGGGGATGGTGATCTCGACCGGTTCGCCGTCGACGGTCGGGACGCTCACCGAGGCACCGAGAGCCGCCTGCGCCATGCCGAGACGCACCTGATGGACCAGGTCGGCGCCGTGGCGCGTGAACCGGTGGTCCGGTTCCACCTCCACCGAGACATAGAGGTCGCCGGGGCGACTTCCCGGTTCTCCGGCAGCACCTCGTCCCGGGATGCGCAAACGGGCACCATCTTCGATCCCCGCGGGGATGGCAACGGTCACGGCGACGTCTGCGGTGACCGCCCCTCGTCCCTGACACCGCTCGCAGGGGGTCACCACCATCCGTCCGCGGCCCCGGCAGCGGTCACAGGGCATGACCGACATGGCCGTGCCGAGGATGGTCTGCCGACTGACTCGCACCGAACCCTGGCCGCCGCATCGGTCGCACACGGCGAGATCGACACCGGGGGCGGAGCCCGAACCCGCGCACGTCGTGCACGTCGTGGGTGCCCGGAACGTGACCTCGCGCTGTGCTCCTTGGGCCGCCTCGGCCAATGTGACCGTCACATGGGTGCCGAGGTCACGCCCCTGGGGGACGGCTCCCGGCCCCCCGCCGAAGGGTCCCGCCCCGCCGAAGAACCGCGACAGAAGGTCCTCGACGCCGCCGAACGATGAGAACAGGTCACCCAGGTCGATACGGTCACCGCGGTCGTAGGCGGCTCGACGGCTCGGGTCGGAGAGCACCTCGTAGGCCTCGGCCACCTCCCGGAAGCGTGCCTCGGCGGAGGGATCACCGGGATTGGCGTCGGGATGTGAGTCCCGCGCCAGGCGGCGGAAAGCGCGCTTGATGTCGTCGGCGGAGGCATCGCGGGCGACGCCGAGCGTCTCGTAGTAATCGGCCACGTCAGTGGTTCAGGCTGTCGCCGAGGGCGTCGGACACCTCTTCGACGACCCGGATCGAACGCCGGTAGTCCATCCGCATCGGCCCGAGCACCCCAACCCGCCCCCGCGCCCCGGCGGCAAGAAACGCCGATGACACGACAGCGAGGTCCTGTTCGGCGGCGTGGATCTCCGGGCCGAGACGCACCGACGTCCCCTCGGCGCGGTCGTCGAGCAACTCGAGGACGCTCGCCTCGCGTTCGAGGAGGGCCAGGACACGGTGCAACTTGGCGAGATCCTCCCAGAGTTCGACCATGCGGCTCGCCCCACCCACGTAGAACTCCCGGCCATGGTCGAGTGCAGCGGCGATGGCGTTCAACGTGAGGTGCGCAAGCGTCATCGCGGACTTCGGGGCTTCGGTGTCTGCGACGCGAAGCGCCGACTCGTCGAGCTCGCGGCCGATGAGCCCCTCCAGGATCGGTTCGACCGCAGCCAGGTCGTCCTCGTCGACCGGTGTCGGTGGCCGTACCAGTGTCTGGTGTACCCGGCCGCTGTCGGTCAGCAGCACGACCACCACGACCTCGGGCTCGACGGCGACCAGACGGACGTCGCGAACCACATGGCCGCGCAAGCCGGGGCCGAGCACCACAGCGGGATAATGCGTGATCTCGCTCAGCAGATCCGAGGTGTCGCGCAGGATGCTGGAGAACTGGGCATGCACCGTGCCGAAAAAGGTCTCGATGCGACCGCGCGTCGACGACCGCACCGAGGCCGGCGACAGGTGATCGACGTAGTAGCGGTATCCGCGATCGGTGGGGATGCGCCCCGCGGAGGTGTGAGGCTGGGCGACGAGGCCGAGGCGTTCCAGCACGACCATCTCGTTGCGAATGGTGGCGCTGGAACAATCCAACCCGGACCGGTCGAGGATGGCGCGAGACGACACCGGGGCCCCGGTGGCGATATGGCCTTCGACGAGGGCGCCGAGGATCGCGGCTTTCCGTTCATCGAGCATCGTGGCAACGATAGCAGCGGGAGCCAGCTGTTTAGCACTCGATGGGTGCGAGTGCTAAGACCTCTCGGGCGACTTCGTCACCGAGAAGCGGCCGGGCGACGCGAAGGCGCCCACCGGCGACGGTGAGCACACCCGCGTCCAGCAGCCGCTCCCCCGCCACCGACGCCAGCAACGCGGCACCGGCCATGCCTGGCGAGACGCCGGCGGCGCGACGCAGGCCGAGCAGCACCCGCTCGACCTCCCGATCCCAGCCGACGAGCTGCTCCTGATCCGAGATGGCGCTCGCGCCGGATTGGATGCGCTCCACATAGCGATCGACCCGGCGGACGTTCCACGACCGCACCCCGCGGCGGTGACGATGCGCCCCGTTGCCGAATGCCGCGTACTCCCCCTGTGCCCACGTGATCAGGTTGTACACACAGCCATGGCCGGGTCGGGCATAGTTCGACGTCTCATAGCGGACCAGGCCGGCCGACTCCGCCGCCGCCTGGGCCAGCAGGTAGGCGTCCGCCTGGTCATCCGGATCCGGTGCTGGTGCCCCGGCCGCCACCGCCCGGGAGAGCGCGGTGCCTCGTTCGACGGTGAGTGCATACACCGACAGGTGATCGATGCCGGTGTGGAGCACACCGCTCACCGATGCCTCCCAGCCGCCGTCCCCGGGGGTTCCGAAGATCAGATCCGCGTTCACCGACGCGAAGGTCTCACGACTGATCTCGAGTGCAGCCACGGCCTGGGCGGGGTCATGGCCGCGTCCCAGGGAGCGAAGCACCGCCGGATCGAGTGACTGCACCCCCAACGAGATCCGGTTGAACCCGGCTTCCCGCAGGTCGCCCGCCGTGACGACATCGAGGTCCTCGGGATTCGCCTCGATCGACACCTCCGCGCCCGATGCCAGACCGAAGTGGCTGCGGAGACCTGCGACGACCTGGCCGAGTCGGCTTGCGGGAAGTGAGGTCGGGGTGCCACCTCCAACGTAGATCGCATCCAGAGGTCGGGAGAATGGTTCGTCCGCGGTGATTTCCGCCAGCAGCGCGGCCACATAGGCATCGAGATCGCCCCCGACCTGCACGGCGAAGTCGCAATACGGACAGAGGCGGCGGCAGAAGGGAATGTGGACGTAGGCGGCGACCCGCTCGCCGGCGGCATCGACCACCGCGGGATCGTCGGGTCGCTCAGTCCTCATCGACTCGAAGCACGGCGATGAAGGCCTCTTGGGGCACCTCGACCGATCCGAGCATCTTCATGCGCTTCTTGCCTTCCTTCTGCTTTTCGAGAAGCTTGCGCTTGCGGGTGACGTCGCCCCCGTAGCACTTGGCGAGAACGTCCTTACGCTTCGCCTTCACGGTCTCGCGAGCGATGATGCGCGACCCGATGGCGGCCTGGATCGGGATGTCGAAGAGCTGGCGCGGAATGAGCGCTCGCAACCGGTCCACGAGTCGCCGCCCGTACACCTCCGCCTTCTCCTTGTGGACGATGGCAGAGAAGGCATCGACCGGCAGGCCGTTCAGCAGGATGTCGACCCGGACCAGGTCGGCGACCGAGTACCCATCCACTTCGTAATCGAGGGAGGCATACCCCCGGGTCCGCGACTTCAGCTGGTCGAAGAACCCGAAGACGATCTCGGCGAGCGGCACCCGGTAGACGAGCTCGATTCGCTCCTTGGACAGGTAGTTCATCGAACTCATCACACCACGATGCTCCTGGAGCAGCTCCATCACCGTGCCCGTGTACTCGGTCGGGGTGAGGATCATCACCCGCATCATCGGCTCGCTGATCTCGACGCGATCGATCTGCTCGGGGAGGTCCTGGGGGCTGCGCACCTCGCGCATTGCCCCGCCGGTCAGCTTCACCCGGAACGCCACCGACGGGGCAGTGGTCACCAGCTCGAGGTCGTACTCCCGTTCCAGGCGCTCGCGGACGATCTCCATGTGCAGGAGTCCGAGGAATCCACAGCGGAAGCCGAAACCCAGCGCCCGCGACGTCTCCGCCTGATAGGTGAGGGCGGCGTCGTTGAGCCGCAGCCGCTCCAACGCCTCGCGCAACCGCTCGAACTCGTCTCCATCGGTGGGGAACAGCCCGGAGAACACCATCGGTTTGGGCTCCCGATAACCCGGCAGCATCTCCTTGGCCGGCCGATCGCGACGGGTCACGGTATCGCCCACCTTGATGCGCTCCACCTCTTTCACGCCGGTGATGAGGTAGCCCACCTCCCCAGCTCCCAGCGAAGCGACCGGCACCGCCTTCGGGGTGAGCACTCCGACCTCGTCGGCCGGGAGGTCCTCACCGGTGGCCATGAAACGGAGCGGGTCGCCGGTGCTCACCCGGCCGTCGGTCACGCGGATGTAGCACACCACCCCTCGGTAGACGTCGTAGTGCGAGTCGAAGACCAGGGCACGCAGCGTGCCGTCGCCGGCAGGCGCAGGCGGGGGAAGGCGATGGACGATCGCCTCGAGGAGTTCATCGATGCCTTCCCCGGTCTTTGCCGACACCCGGAGCACCTCGTCGGGGCTCCCTCCGATGACCCCCACGACCTCGAGTGCGACTCGGTCGGGATCCGCGGCAGGCAGGTCCACCTTGTTGAGCACGGGGATCACCTCGAGACCACCCTCGATGGCCAGGTAGGCGTTGGCCAGGGTCTGTGCCTCGACACCCTGCGCGGCATCGACGAGCAGGATCGCCCCCTCGCAGGCTGCAAGGCTGCGCGACACCTCGTAGGAGAAGTCGACGTGGCCCGGAGTGTCGATGAGGTTCAGCAGGAACTCCTCGCCGGTGGCCGGAGAGGTGTAGTGGAGGCGGACCGCCTGAGCCTTGATCGTGATGCCGCGCTCACGCTCGAGGTCCATCGAGTCGAGCACCTGCTCGCGCATGTCGCGAGCAGCGATCGCGCCCGTCCGCTCCAGGAGGCGATCCGCCAGGGTGGATTTGCCGTGATCGATATGGGCGATGATCGAGAAGTTGCGGATGCGCGAGGTGTCGGTCATCGATCTCCGGCGGGGATCGGCATTGTACCGGTACCCACCAGGCTGCTAATGTCCTTCCGTTCCCGACACCGACTGGTTCCTATAGCCATGGCCAACATCCGCTCCCAGATCAAGCGCAACCGGCAGACCGTAAAGCGACACGCCCGCAATCAGGCGGTCCGCTCGGAGCTGAAGACCCGGTTCAAGTCGACGACCGATGCTGCCGCCGGCGGCGACGCCGCGGCCACCGAGCAGGCTTTCCGTGCCGCCCAGAAGCGCATCGACACCGCGGTCTCCAAGGGCATCGTGCACAAGCGCACCGCGTCACGACGCAAGTCACGCCTGGCGCGGCGCCTCAACACGCCGGCCTGATCGCAGGGGGAACAACTCATGGTCGATGACCAGACCGTCTGGCTGACACCTGTGGCTCACCAGAAGCTGCTCGACGAGCTCGAGGAGTTGAGCACCAACGGCCGCGTGCAGATCTCCGAGCGCATTGCCGAAGCCCGCTCGCACGGCGACATCAGCGAAAACGGCGACTACGACGCCGCCAAGAACGAACAGGGCCTCATGGAGGCGCGGATCCGCAAGCTCCGCCACATCCTCGACACCGCCGAGGTCCGCGAAGCCGAGGTCTCCGACGAGGTCATCGTGGGCACCGTCGCCCTGGTGCGGCGCAGCGACGGCGGCGAGATGGAAGTCTTCGTCGCCACCCAGGAGAACAAGGTGCCCGGCTTCGTACTGGCCTCGCCCTCCAGCCCGATGGGGGCCGCACTGCTCGGTGCCAAGGTGGGGACGACGGTCAGCTACGCCGCGCCCGGAGGGACGTTCGAGTTGACGGTGTTGGCGGTGCGGCCGTTCGGGTCCTGAGGCGAAGGCACTAGGCACTAGGCACTAGGAAGAAGGCGCCTGGTTCGGCCGTGGCTTCGGGTGCGGCCGTGGCCTTGAAAAGAGCCCGATTCGACCCTGGCTCGCACCTCTCCCTCTCTGGAGCCTGGTGCCTAGTGCCTGGTGCCTATTTCCCCCGATACCACTTCGCCAACGCCACGGTGAGACGCTCCATCGTCACCCGGTGGGTCGACTCGGGATCACGCTTCAGCGACACGTCGGCGCGGGCGATGGCCGACAACGCCCGGCGCAGATCGTCGTCGCTGCCACGGGTGCGGTTGTTCCATGCCTTTTCTACCGGGAAGTGCTTGGGAGGGGCTTCGAGCCATTCGGCGAGAACCTCCATCGACGGGGCCACCCGGGCCAGCGCTCGCCGCTTCAGGTCGGTCTCGAGAAACGCCAGCAGTTGCAAGGGGTGGCCGTAGGTGAGGAAGTCGCTGAGGCGGCGCAACGCCTGGCCGACATCACCCTCCGCCACGGCGTCGGCGTAGTGCCACATCGGCTCGTCGGGGCGATTGCGGAAACGGGAGGCCACGGCCTCGACGGTCACCGTGGGAGAGCCGACGAACTGGTCGAGAGCCTGACCGATGGCCGCGGTGTCGGTGCCAAAGCGTTGCACCAGCGCCGTCGCCGCCGCGGCGTCGACCTTGACCCGTCGCTCCCGCGCCGCCTCGCGCACCCAGCCGAATACGTCACGCTCGCTGAGTTTGCGCACGGCATGCGACTCACCCTCGGCCTTGACCACCCGGGCAATGGCGGCGGGGAGTGACCCCTCGGCCACGAGCACGAGCACCACGCTTTCCGGATCGAGACCAGCGGCGAGTTGGGCCACGACCGCGGTCTCAGCGGCCTGGAACTGATGGGCGTCGACCACCAGCACGCCACGCCTCCCGCCGAAGAGCGAACCGCTCTGCAAGGCCGGCACGAGACGCTCGACCTCGGTCCGCAAGGGACCCGTCGGCTCGCCATCCTCTCCGGCGCCCCGCCCGGGGATGTCGATACGGTCGATGCCATCGACTCCGGCGGTGGCGAGCAGGGCGTGGGCGCGCTCCAGCATCTCGAGCCGCTCCCCCGGCCCGGCCTCGCGCGGTCCCACCACGGCGTGCAGTGCCTTCACCGCGGCGACGGTAGCGCAGCGGCAGGAGCGAGCCGGTCCAGACGGAGGGTCACGGTTCCATCGCGATCGGTGCGGTACACGATCGCTCCGCCATGCTCGAGGGCCGCGATCACCTCGTGTGACGGATGACCGTAATCGTTGGCCCCCACACTGATGACTGCGATCCGCGGCATGCTGTCGCGGATCCATTGGAGATCGGAAGTGGCCGCCCCCTGGTGGGGTACCTTGAGGACATCCGCGGGCAGCGGGCCGAGGTCGGCCTGGGCGATCGCCTCGATGTCACCGCTGAACAGCACCGAAGTCCCGCCAGCGGTGATGCGCACCACCAGTGATCCGTCGTTGGGTGA
The DNA here is from genome assembly GCA_964471875.1 of uncultured Acidimicrobiia bacterium. Lineage (GTDB taxonomy): Bacteria > Actinomycetota > Acidimicrobiia > Spongiisociales > UBA11373 > UBA11373. Next base: position 5,037 of record CAYYIA010000003.1, on the reverse strand, counting down.
GGCATAGCGACGCACCGGCGCCAGCACCTCCACGGCGAATGACCCGATGCGACCGACCGTGCCCACCATCGGAGTACCGACTTCTGCGCCCGATCGGATCTGCTCTGCGACCACCTCGTCGAACGGTGGACCCTCTCCCAGCTGGGGCGGGTGCCACACCCGCACGACCGGCACGGCGAGGCCGAGCAGACCGGTCGTGTGATCGGCGTGGAGATGGGTGATGATGAGAAGGTCGATCCGCCGCACCCCGGCGCCACGCAGGTGGGAGCGCAGCACCGCCGGATCGGGTCCGCCATCGATCAAGATCACCTCGCCCGAGGGCCCGCGCAGCAGGGCGGCGTCGCCCTGGCCGACATCGAGAAAGGACACCACGGGTCCATCGGGGACTCCCGGCGGAACCACGGCCGTCGCCGCCACCACCACCGCAGCGACCGCCACCAGCGGACGGAGCCATGGCACCATGACCGCCGCCAGTCCCACACCCAAGCCGAGCGCGATCGCCGCCGCTCCGAGTTGCGGAAGGTCGGCGGCTCCGCGGGCGATGGTGAGCACGATCCCGGCCACGTCGGCCGCCGATGCCACCAGTCGATCGGCGCCGAGGATCGCCCCGAGTCCCCCGAGACCCGTGGCCAGTGCCACCAGGGGGGCACACACGAGATTGGTCAGCGGTGCGAACAGCGGCACGGTGCCGAAGTGGAGGAGCAGCAGCGGCGCCACCGCGACCTGCGCCGACAGGGTGGCGCCGAGCGATGCCCAGACCCAGCGGGGGCGACGGGTCGGCCACAGCGGAAGGCCGATGAGGATGCCGGCGGTCGCCGCCACGGAGAGCTGAAACCCGACCTCGCCGGCCAGCCCACCGTCGATGACGACCAGACCGGTGACCGATCGCGCCAGTGCGGTCAAAGGGCTGAACACCCGGCCGACGAGACGGCCGCCCAGGACGATGGCCGCCATGGTCGCCGCCCGCAGAACCGACGGCTCCCACCGCGTCACCACCACGAACACCGCCAAACCGATCAGGCCGGCGACGGCGCGGCGGCGCGGGCTCCAGGCGAGAGGCCCTGCCGCCAGCCACCAGGCCCCGAGAAACAGGGCCACATTGCTCCCCGACACGGCGACGAAGTGGCTGAGTCCGGCGAGACGAAGCGCTTCGGCGTCGGCGTCGGCGACTCGGTCGGTGTCACCGATGAGGAAGCCCGACACCAGAGCGCCCCCGGGGGTATCCGAAACGCTCACCAGATTGCCCAGCACCCGACGTCGCAGCCGGTTCCCGATCCGGAGGAGCGGGTTGGCGGCCTCACCGAGGCGGACGAAGCGATCCGCCTCGACCACCCCGCCCACCCAGCCGCGCCTGGTGCGGAACACAGCGGGACGGAGGTCGCCATCGACCGCAACGGGCTCACCGGCGGCGAGCACCCCGCCAACCCCGGTGACCATGAGGTGCGGACCAGACCAGGGCTCCCAGCCCTCGCCGACGAGAACGGACGAGGGCGCTACGACGACACGGCGGTCCTCGGCAGCACCGGACGGGTCTCCGATGGCGACACCGATCATGACGACATGCCCGGCCGGTACCGGACCCGATGGCGGCTGATCCCGGACAGCTGCGGCATGACCCGAAACGGCGGCCGCCACGGCGATCGCACCAACGGTGGCCGCACTCGGGTTCCGGCGGACGACGAGGAGGATCGTCGCCAGCGCGGCAAGACCCAGGGCGAAGACGGGCTCGACCGCAGCCGCTCCCGCCGCACCGAGCGCGGTGAGGCCACCCCATGTGGCTCGGCGCTCCTCCGTACCGAGTCGGGCGATCAGGGCACGACGACCGCGTCCCGCATCGCCGCCAACTTGCTCTCTCCGATCCCGGGAACATCCAGCAAGTCTTCGATGACACCGAAGGGACCGTGGGTGTCGCGATAGGCGATGATCCTCGCCGCCAACACCGGACCCACTCCGGGAAGCATCTCGAGTGCGGTCACGTCCGCGCTGTTGATGCGCACCCTCCCGTCGGCGGGTATCGGCCCACCTCCCGCGTCGAGGTCAGGCACGACGAGCTGCTGCCCGTCGGTGATCGGAGCCGCCAGGTTCAGCGAAGCCAGGTCGGCTCCCGGGAGAGCACCGCCGGCGGCGACCACGGCGTCGGCGACCCGGGCTCCGGCCGGGAGCGACACCAGTCCCGGCAATACGACGCTGCCAGACACATGCACCGTCACGATCTCCGTCGTGGTCCGTGGTGGTGCGATCTCGACTTGGGGTGCAGCCGAAGCCGTCGGCCACAGCAAGAAGGCTCCGGCGATCCCGGCGATACCGATGGCGACGGCTCCCACCCACGACCGGTCCATGGCACGCGATGTATCAGGCAGAGCCTCGCAAGGGAAGACCCTTGAGGAAGGCACCAGGCACCAGGCCCCGGAAGAGTCTCCAGTCTCCAGTCGCCAGTCACCAGGAAGAATCCTTGCAGTTCCAAGTCACCAGTTTTCGGCGGGCCGACCGCGTCACCTTCAGATGTTCACGCTGGGGACTGGGGACTTCTTCGGCGACTGAGACTGGTGACTGGCGACTTCTCAGGCCGCAAACACCGCGATCACCGTGATCAGGTTGAAGCCGGCGTGGATGGCTACGGGGCGGGCGAGCCTTCCCGTGCGGAGACGTTCGTTGGCGAGCACGAGCGCCAGCACGAACAGGAACGGCACCGAGAAGGCGGCACCTGGATCGATGAGGTGTATCCCGGCGAACCAGGCACTGGAGATCACCACCGCCCGGCGCCGACCCTTGGGAAGGAGTGCCGGAAGGAGCATCCCCCGAAAGGCGACCTCCTCGGCGATGGGGCCGATGACGACGAGTCCCGCCACGACCAGAGCCCGAGTCACCCAGCCGGACGCCCCGGCGGCATCGGTGACCACTTCCTGACCGGGGACCTCGCCACCGAAGAAGGTCTCGATGATCGACACGGCCACGGCAGCGCCGACCACCTGGATACCAGCGCCGACGGCGAGGCCCACGAGGTCCCCCAATCGCCCCCGCAACGCCAGCACCTCACGCACCCGTCCCCTGCGACGCGCCATCGCCAGTGCACAGCCGAGGGTTCCGGCCGACTGCAGGGGCAATACCACCGCGAACAACTCGATGGTGCTCAACCCGTTGCGGGCCACCGCGAGGGCTCCGATGAACGAGGCACCAACGCCCGCGAGCAGTGCCAGCACTGCGTCTCGCGCCCGCCACACCGCCGGGGGGACCGTCGTGGGTGTCGGGTCGGGGATCACCGGGTGACGATGTTGACGAGGGTGGGCACCCGCACCACCACCCGCGCCGGATCGGACCCACCGAGAACCGCCTGGACCTTCGGCGAACCCATCGCCAGAGCCTTTGCCTCGACCTCGCCGATGTCGGCGGTCACCTCGATGCGATCGCGCACTTTGCCATCGACCTGCACCACCATCACCACGGTGTCGGGGGCGGCGAGATCTGCATCGAAGTCCGGCCACGATGCGTAGGCGATGGACTCGGTGTGACCGAGACGCTCCCACAGCTCTTCGGCGACATGCGGGGCGATCGGCGCCATGAGCCGCACGAACGCATCGGCGACTTCGCGCGGCACCCGCTCGAGGGCCACCAGCTCATTGTTCAACTCGAAGTACCGGGCGATGGCGGTATTGAACCGCAGACCCTCCATGTCCTCGGTGACCGCCTTGATGGTGCGGTGCAACCGGCGCCGCAGGGCATCACCGGCAGGCTCGTCGACGACCAGCACCTCATCGGTGTCGGGATCGATGAGATTGCGCCACATCCGGTGGAGGAAGCGCACGATGCCGACGATGTCGCGCGTGGTCCACGGCTTCGAGGCATCGAGCGGCCCCATGAACATCTCGTAGAGCCGCAGAGCGTCGACCCCGTACTCGACGAAGAAGTCGTCAGGGTTGACCGAGTTCTTCTTGGACTTCCCCATCCGTCCGTAGGACTGCTCGACGGTCTCACCCTCCCACCAGAACCGTCCCTGGCGCTCCTCCACCTTGTCGGCCGGGAGGTACACCCCCCGACCGTCGCGGTAGGCGTGCGCCATCACCAGACCCTGATTGAACAGCCGGCCAAACGGTTCGGCCGTCGACACGAAACCCAGATCGAACAGCACCTTGTGCCAAAACCTTGCGTACAGGAGGTGAAGCACGGCGTGCTCCACGCCCCCGACGTAGAGATCGATCCCGGACTGTCCCATCCAATACCGCTCTGCATCGGGATCGACGAAGACGGCGTCGTTGTGTGGATCGATGAAGCGCAGGTAGTACCAGCACGACCCCGCCCACTGCGGCATCGTGTTCAACTCGCGGCGATAGCGCACCCCGTCGATCTCGACGATGCGCCACTCCTCCCCCACGCGACCGAGCGCCGGCACAGGCTCGGCGTGCTCGTCCTCGGACGCCGACGGTCGGTAGTCGTCGATCTCGGGCAGGAGCAGCGGCAGATCGGCGTCCGCCACCGGGTTGAGCGACCCGTCCGAGCCATGAAGGATCGGGATGGGTTCGCCCCAGTACCGCTGTCGGCTGAACAGCCAATCACGCAGCTTGTACGACACGGTGCCCGCGCCGTGACCATTGGCCACAAGCCACTCGATGGCGACCGCCTTGGCATCGGCGACTCCCAACCCGTCGAGGAAGTCGCTGGCAATGGCCGGCCCATCCCCCAGATAGGCCTTGCCTTCGAACCCCGCTGGCGGTTGGACCGTGCGAACGATGGGCAGCTCGTACTGCTCGGCGAACTCCCAGTCACGATCATCCTGGCCCGGGACCGCCATGATCGCCCCGGTGCCGTAACCCATGAGCACATAGTCCGCGATGAAGATCGGGATGTCGGCTCCGTTCGCCGGGTTGCGACAGAACGCCCCGGTGAACACGCCGGTCTTCTCCTTCAGGTCCGCCTGGCGATCGAGATCGGAACGATGGGCGGCCGCGCTGCGGTAGGCACCGATCGCTTCCGCCGGGCTGCCAGCCCCTCCGGTCCACGCCGACTTCGTCCCTGCCGGCCACTCCGCAGCGATCAGGCCGT
>CAYYIA010000002.1:22031-24033 GCA_964471875.1 uncultured Acidimicrobiia bacterium | reverse complement strand
CCGCCTCCCGCTCCTGCCAGTAGGCGATGGCGTCGGTATCGATCCCGAAGGTGTACGAGAACCCGGACCCGAGCAGGGAAGCCAGCGACGGCCAGTCGCAGGTCCGTGCAGCGTGGAAGACCGCTGCACGCAACTCGGCGATGGGCGCAGGCAGGCCCGACTGGACGACGAGGTCGGGAGCGGCGGTGAACCCCGAGCAAGAGGTGTCGGGAACCGTGGTCGTGGTCGCTCCTGACGCAGGCATCAGCCACACCGGATGCTCCCGGACATTGGTCTGGCTGCCGTCACGAGCTGAGGACTCCCACACGATCAGGCTGCCGAGCTGCGGGGAATCGACTTCGTAGGGGATCGAGACCTCCCAGTCGCCACGGCACCCGGTGCCACAGGTTGCGGTGGTGAACCCCTCCCAGATGATCAGACCGTCGCCGTCGGTCAGGGCGACACTCACGGTCGCCTCGAAGACGTTTGCGCTTCCCCGGGCGATCAACGGATTGGCACCGCCGAAATCGAAGTAGGTGGGTGACTCGATCATGATCGCCGGCAACAGGCCCTCGAAGTCGGCCCGCGTGGCCGGCTCGGGAACGATGATCCCCTCACCGCCGAATACCGTCGTGGGCACTCCCTCGACCTCGAATCGCACCCCGTCGATCCCGTCGAGGCGGGTGAGGGTGAACACCACCTGTCCGAGGCGACCCATCATCGAGAGCGTTCCGCCGCCGGATCCGAATTCGGCAGAGAGATCGACTGTGGCAATGCCATCGGCAACGGTCACGTCGTTGATCGCAGTGCCTACCGGAACCGCGCTCGAGATCGCCGGCACCGAGGCGGCCTCGTCGGCCGTGGGGCCGTCGAGCAGCGCCTGCAGCGTTCCCGTGATCTCGTCCGGGCCGTCGACCATGCGCGCCACCGGCATCAAGAACGGACCGCCAGGCCATGCCTCGCCGGTGGTGTCCACAAAGAAGTAGACCGTGGTGGGGACATCGAGGTCGACGGCGGTCGTCGTGGTCGCCACCGCGTTGGAAGTCGTGGTCGCCGCGGTGGTGGTCGTGGTACCGCCGTCGGCGACCCCGCGTGACGACGCACCATCGAAGAACCACAGCACGCCGAACCCAACGACTGCCACCGAGACTGCTGCGGCGGCGGCCATTGCCCACGCCGGCCATGGGTGGCGAACACTGCCGGTCACGATACGGTCGGCAACCGACACCGGGGCCCCGGGCAGATCCTCGTGTGGAACCGGATTGCTCTGCTTCAACTCGTCGAACGGGTCGCGGCTCATCGCCCACCTCTTTCATCCCATGCTGCGTTCAAACGGGCGCGAGCCCGATGCAGCCGCACCACGGCGGCGTTTCGGGAGCACCCCAAAGCCTTGGCCAGCCCGTCGGGACCGAGTCCCTCCCAGGCAACCAGTCGGAGGACTTCTCGATCCGAGTCGCGCAATGCGGCCAACGCGGAAGCGAGATCCGTCGCCTCGGTCTCGAAGCGTCGTTCCGGCTCCGCCATCGCCCGTGCCTCCAGCCGGTCCCTGCGGAGGCGCGAGCGCTGCTGGTTCGCCACCACCCGCCGCGCCACCCCGAACAGCCAGGGCAGCGCCTCGGGTTCGGCAGGGACCGAGCGAATCCGCCGCCACGCCACGGTGAAGACCTCGGCAGCGGCGTCGGCGGCATCATCCCGGCCCAGCCGGCGGGCGGCGTAGCCGTAGACCGCGCCGTAGTGGCGTCCGAACAGGTCCCGAAAGGCATCCTCCATCGAAACCCCCCGAGCTCCGGCGCGGACCACAGTCATGGTGCTGTCCATGCTGGTACATGTCCGGAAGAGGCGCGCGATTACGGGGGTTGTGGGCTCCTGACTCTGAGATCTGAGGTGTCAGATATCAGATCTCAGGCAGGAGAAGAACCGAGTCGACGACTCCGTTCTTGCCTCAGATCTTATATCTGATGTCTCTCATCCGGTAGCTTGCGTCGCCTCCCGACCCGCAGGACCCCATGGACCCCGCCGTCAC
>CAYYIA010000002.1:0-21931 GCA_964471875.1 uncultured Acidimicrobiia bacterium | reverse complement strand
TCCGGTAGCTTGCGTCGCCTCCCGACCCGCAGGACCCCATGGACCCCGCCGTCACCCGCTTCATCAAATCCATCCCGCCGCTGCAGCGGCCGCTGTTCGACCGGCTCCAGGGGTTGATCCTCGGCATCTGCCCGGAGGCAGAGGTGAGGATCTCGTACCAGGTGCCGCGGTACCAGGCCCCCAACGGCCGGTATGTGTTTCTGGGACTCTGGAGACAGGGCGTGTCGCTTCATGCGGTGAACTTCGAGGTGATCGCCGAATTCAAGGAGCGCTACCCCCACATCAAGACCGGCAAAGGGAGCCTCAACTTCAAGACGACGGACGAATTCACCAATGCCGCGGTGAAGCGAGTGCTGAAGAAGGTGCTGGGATAGGAAGATGTGAGATCTCAGGTGTCAGGTGTCAGGCAAGATCAAGAGCCTTCTTCCTGTGACCTGACACCTGATACCTCTCTTCCTCCAGCAGCATCGACGGAACGAACTCGGCTCGACCGTGGCCGGTGACGACAAAGGTCCCGAGCGGCCAGATCGACACCTCCTTTTCGACCTCGACCTCCACGGTGCGGGGCTCCCACGATGGATTGGGCGGGCACACGCACCACACCAGACGCGCCTCGTTCATCGCGGCAAACCGGGCCGCCTCCTCGGCCGGGGTGCCGCGCGCACCAAACGGGAGGAACGTCACCGGGGCTGCGGCGAGCGCAGCGGCATCGGCCGCGGCGTCGACTTCGGCTTGCGCCCGCAACCAGGCGCCCACTCCGCTCAGGCCCACTGCCAGCACCATCGCGACTGCGATCGGTCCGAGCAACGCGACCGCGGCACTGCCTTGATCGTTCACCGCTCCACCCGCATCACCGCTCTGGCCACAAGCACCACCTCGAAGCCCCCGAACAGGGGCGTGGCAACTCGATGCCGAAGCCGCACGACCACCTCCGCCTTGCCACCAACCACGTGCTCACGGCTCACCGAGACCCGGGCCCGCGCCGCGGCATCGGGGGGCAACGAGCGCCGGACTGCGGCGACGGCACGCTCGACCTCCGGAGAGGCCGCGGCCTCGCGGGCTCCTTCGCGGGCCGAGTGACTCACCTCGAGTTGGACACGCGCCGCCACGGCGACTTCGACGACGGCGAGCACGACGACGAGCACGAGCGGCAGCACGAGCACGAATTCCACGGCGGCGCTCCCCCGCTCAACCCTGCGTCGCAAAGCCGCGTACCCGATTGACCACCGCTTCGAAGAACGACGGCAGAACGTCAGAGCCGGCAACCCACGAGATGAGCGCCAGGGCGACGATGGCCGCAGCGACGATCACCAGAGCGTACTCGGCCGTCGCCTGACCCGACTCGGAATGCATGCGAAGCTCCTTTGCTTCAGGGAATGGGGGCGAGCCGCGCCAGGGCTTGGAGAACGGCAGGACCGACCGCGAGCACCACGAAGCCGGGGAGGATCAGCAGCGCCAGGGGCAGCAGCAGCCGAACCGGGAGGCGGCGTGCTGCGGCGATCCGCGCGGAATGGCGGGCATGACGCACCTGGTCGGCGTGAGCGGCCACCGCCGCAGCCACGGGCGCGCCCGAACTGGCGGCCGCGGCCACCACCCGTCCCAGGTCGGCAAGCCGACCGCCGACCGCCAGCAGTGCCGGTCCGGAACCCCGGCGGTCCATCTCGCCGATGAGCGTTGACACCTCCGCGCCGAGTTGGGGATGGAGGTGGCCTCGGGCCGACTCGAGCGCTCCGCGCACCGTGCGACCCGCGGCGACCCCAAGGGCGAGCAGATCGGCCAGCAACAGGATGTCCTCGTCAGCCAGGCGACGCTCCCTGGTCACTGCCGCGGCGCGCCGCCAGCGAAGTGTCGCCAGCAAGACCGCACCGGCGGCTGCCGCGGCAACGGGTGCCGTCAGGATCGCCCATGCCGCCGCACCGGCGAACTCGGGCCGCCGTCCTCCTCGGTGAAGCGCAACCCACGCCACGGTCATGGCGGCGACGGCGCCGGTCATCGCTCCGACCGCCGCACCATCATCACCACCACCGCGATGCCGGTGAGTTGCAGGCCAAGACCGAGGGCGACGACGAACCCAAGGGCCGGATCGCCACCGACGTCGAGGCGGCCCGAGACGAGCGATCCCGCGAGTACCACGAAGGGCAACCCCGCCACCACCCACGCCGACGCTCGGGCCTGAGCAGTGAGGGCGCGTCGCTCCCTGATCAGCTCGCCCTCCCGCGCCGAGCGCACCGCCAACGACTGCATCACCGTGGCTGCCGGCCCGCCACTCTCAGCGGCAAGCAGCCATGCGGCCGCCACGATCCGCCCATGGACTGCGAGCGCGTCGCCGAGCATTCGGGCCACGATCGGCGCGGGTAGACCTGCGGCGGCGGCTCGACTGGCCCCTCCGACGGCAAGTCGATCGTTGCGCTCCCCGGCGGTCACCAATGACGATCGGAGTGACGCGCCAGCGGTGAGTTCCGCGCTCAGCGCCTGCAAGAAGGCGGCCTCGTCGTCGGGGCCGAGCTGCCGGCGACGCCGGCGCCACCAGGCCCAGACGGCGTACCCGCCGGCGCCGACCAGGGCCAGTGCTGGATCGGTGGCCACCACCCAGCCGAGGATCACGATGACCACCGGTATTCCGGCAACGAGACCGAGCGCCATCGCGACGATCGTCACCATGCCCACACCGTCCGTATCGCATCGCCCTCGACCCGGGCGACCTCGACCACCCGGCGCCGCCCTGACCGACGCTCGAGATGGACCACGATCTCGACGGCGGAGCGCAGCATGCGCCGCACCGCCGCCTCGGGAAGCCTGCTGTCCCCCGCCAGCGCCAAGGTCTCGAGACGCCACAGTGCCTCGTCCGGTCCATTGGCATGCACCGTGCCCATCGAGCCGGCATGACCCGTGCTCATGGCCTGGATGAGATCGAAGGCCTCGGAACCGCGGACCTCTCCGACGACGATGCGGTCGGGCCGCATCCGGAGGGCGTGTCGCACCAGCGTGCGCAGGGTGATCTCCCCGGCACCCTCGGCGTTTGGCGGCCGGGACTCGAGTCGCACCACATGCCCGTGAAGACGCAGTTCAGCGGCGTCCTCGACGGTGACCACCCGTTCGTCGCCAGGGATCTCTGCCGAGAGGACGTTCAACAGCGTCGTCTTACCCGAACCGGTCCCACCGCACACGAGGACATTGCGCCGCTCCCGTACCGCTCCGGCGAGCAGCGACGCGCCTGCAGGATCGATCGCGTCGGCACTCACCAGGTCATCGAGGGACGTCACGGTCGTGCGAAATCTCCGGATCGCCAGCACCGGCCCGTCGACCGCAGCCGGAGGGATCACCGCATGGAGCCTGGAGCCATCAGCCAGCCGGGCGTCGACGGCAGGCGAAGCTCGGTCGATACGAAGCCCGAGGGGGGCGATCACCCGTTCCACCGCAGCCACGACCGCGGCATCACTCGAGAACGACACTGCCACGCGACCGAGCACACCCGCCCGCTCCACCCAGATCTCGCCAGGTCCATTGACCAGGATGTCGGTGACCAGCGGGTCGGCGATCAGGGGCTCGAGGGGACCCAGCCCGATCAGTTCGTCCACGGCGCGCCCGGCCGCAAGGGGATCGAGCGGCGCCTCTTCGGCCGCGAGGGCGATCGCAGCCCGGGTGACGTCGGCTCGGCGGAGTGGCACGCCCGAGGCCACGATCCGCTCGATGATTCGAGTCACCGCGACCATGGGAATCTCCATACGCTCCGCCAGGAGGTGATCCACCGATCGCGCGCAGCGGGTCGGCGGCCATGGAGGAGCGCGGCCACGGTGGCGGGACTCGGGACGGGAAGTCGGATCCCCTCGGTCGGCATGCGGACGAGGACCGGGGTCGCCTGATAGACGGCGGGGCGATCGCTGCGGGGAAAGAGTCCCCCGGGGATGAGCAAACGGACGGGCACCAGCGGAAACGGAACGCCCTCGGGCACCGGACGCGGCGGAAGTCGGAGCACCACCATGGGATGAGCCGCCATCAGAGCCTCGATGACCTGACCAGCATCGGCAGGCGCCACGCCCCCGTTGCGCACCACGCCGACACCCGGGCGAGAGACCAGATCGGGGCGCCGCACACCTTCCGAGGCGAGTTCGGCGAGGGAGCGGTCCCCGGGGTACTGCGGTCCGGAAGGATCGAGATCGATCACGAGCGCCGAACCCGCGGCAATCGCCAGGCCCAGTGGCGCGAGCGCGCCGAGGAGTCCGTCCTCCGGGGTCCAGACCGCAACCGCCGGAATGGTTCACGCTCCTGATCGGGCCGCGGAACCGTACGAACCGGCGTCGCACGCTTCAAGGGGTCTGATCGCAACGAGCGACGCGCCGTATGATCCGATCCGGATGGCTGAAGCGGCGTTCTTCGATCTCGACAAGACGATCATCGCCAAGTCCTCGACCCTGGCCTTCAGCGGCAGGCTCTACAAGGCGGGGATGCTGGGAAGGCGGACGCTGTTGCGCGCCGCGATGGGCCAGTTGATGTACCTGATCTTCGGTGCCGACGAGGAGTCGCTCGACAAGGCCCGCGAGGCGATGCTCTCGCTGACCAAGGGGTGGGACCGTGCGGAGGTGGAGCGAATCGTCGAGGAGGCCCTCGTAGAGGTGGTCGCCCCGTTGGTCTACGCCGAAGCCCTGTTTCTCATCGACGAGCACCTCCGCGAGGGCCGGCGCGTGTTCATCGTTTCCGCTTCCCCGGAAGAAGTGGTGAGGCCGCTGGCTCGGTACATCGGAGTGCCGGATGTGATCGCCACCCGCGCCAGGGTCGATGAGCACGGCAAGTACACGGGCGAGGTGGACCTCTACGCCTACGGGCCCGCCAAAGCCGAGGCAGTCAAGGCTGTCGCCGCCGCTGAAGGGATCTCCCTCGCTGCCTCATACGCCTACTCGGACAGCGTCACCGATCTCCCCATGCTCGAAGCGGTGGGACACCCTCACGCCATCAACCCCGAACGCGAACTGCGCGAGGTCGCCGAAAGGCGGTCGTGGCCGATCCTCGAGTTCCGCCGCAGAGTGTCACTGGCGAGGCGGCTCACCCGGCCCGTGCCGCTGATTTCGGGGGCGACGGTGACGGCGGTGATCGGAGCGGTGATCGCCTGGGCGATCATCCGCAAGAGGCGCCGCGATCAGGCGTGACCGCGACCACCTGGGTCTGCCACGGAACGGGATACCGTCAGCCTTCGGCCGGAGCGTGGGTTCCGGTTGATGACTGGGATCATCCGGCGCCGCGAGCAGAGGCTCAGGCCTGAGGGCGCGATCGGTCTTCGATCTCCCAGACGTGATCGAGAGTGTGCCAGGCGGCGTACCGAACCGCGAACCGGGCCGACCAGCGCTTGCCTCCGCGCGGGCCGAGGTCGGCCACTTCGCCACGCCCTCGGGCACCGAGCGCATCGATGAACGCGGCGCGTACTGCGCGGTGATCGGCGTCCTTAGCCGCACGGCCTCCCAACTTGGCGACATAGGCACGATCGGCCTCGAGGGCGTGCTCTCGGATCGTGTCGAGATCCCGCCCGCCACCGCGAGGTCCGCTGCGGAGCGTCACGCTCCCGGCAGCAGCGACCGTGTGATCGAAGGCGGCCCAGCACGCCTTCATGATCGAGCCGAGCCTGTGGAGGTCCCGGGTGTTCACCGGTGCCGCGTCCTCGGATGGCGCGACGCCCGGGGCTCCGAACTCCGTGGCGGCATTCCCGGCCAACCGTTCCACCACGTCCACCGCCGATCCGGGCGGAACCCACTTCGGGGTGATGCCCGCGACGACGGCCTGATAGCGCGGGGCGTAGGCGATCAAGGCCTCGATGGCGGCGTCCTCGGATTTCCCGCCACGACACCACCCTGGCCAATCGAGCGCGGTAGCGAACGTCCGCGCCTTGCCGACTTCGAGCGCCACGCGTACCGGTTGGGCCACCCCGGGAGGGTACCCCGAGGTCGCGGAACCTACTTGGTGGCGCGGATCTCCGAACCCTTGAAGGGGCCGCCGAACAACTTGGAGAAGACGCAGACGTCGAACAATCCGGCAAGCAGTGGGACCAGGCCCACCGCAGCGAGGACATAGCCGACAGCGCCCTCGATCACGAGAACACCAAGCACGACCAAACCGAGACCCACGACGACCCGGGCGACCCGACCTGCCATCGACGCCATGAATCCAAAGAATGCCTTCTTCACGGTGGACCTCACTCCTGACTCGGGATTGCCTGAAGGTATTCCCGTACCGTGCGCCGCACCCGGGCCGGGAGTCACACCTGCGACGGCGATGGGCCCACGACGGTCCAGTCACTCGGCATCAAGGATCAGGCCACCGAGCACCCTCTCGCTTCCTCCGATGAGGAGGAAGAACGTGTCGGCGAGTTGTGGGTCGTCCTGGACGCGCATGGTGGTGTCGTGAGCAGGATCGTCGTCGTTCTCCCATCGCTCGTTCCACCAGGAGAGGCCGATCACCCTGGGCCACCGCCCCGCGGTGAGATCGATGAGTGCGTCGTGGGCCCACTCCACCTGGGCACAAGCGCTGCTGTTCGCGGTTGTGCCGAACTCGAGCACCACGATGGGAATGTCGGCGCCAAGACCGACGAGCCGCGGGTACACGGCGTCCAGGCTCTCGCGGAAAGGGGCGCAGCTTGTCTCGAGCGGCGTAAGGGCTCCATAGACGCTCACCCCTATCCAATCGACGTAGTCCGGACCCGGGTAATACGCCTCGAGACGATTCCACTCCTCCTGCGGCCAATCCTGATCGTCGACGTGAAAGACCCAGGTGAGATTGTCGGCACCAGCGGCGTCCATGAGATCCACGATGTGACGAAAGGCGTCGCGGAAGCGCTCGGGGCCATCGGCGCGGCTCGGGTCCCCGTAACCCGTCGTGTCACCGCCGCCATTCCAGCGACCGTTCCACGGGAACCAGTCCCCGTTGACCTCGGTGCCGAACTCCACAATGACCGGCGAGCCGAACTCCGCGGCTCCCCTCGCCCAGGTCGCGAGGTCGGCGTCGAACTCGCCGCCAAGAATGCGATCCAGGGTGAAACCCGGGTCGGGCATCATCGCGGTCTCATCGCGCAACATGAGTCGAACGTATGGCGTCGAACCGTGGTCGCGAATCCAGGTTGCCGTCGCCCGAGGGAATTCCCGGTCCCCATACCAATTGTGCGAGAAGTAGACCCAGGCAGCAGGCTTTCCCACCGTGTCCTCGTACGACACGAGGTCGTCGAGGGTCAAGTCGTCTTCGGCACCACTTCGCCCACCCGGATAGACCGCGTGATACAGGAGGCCGGCGGGCGGAGAAAGGATGGCCGCCCTGGAAGCCGGGGACGTCGTGGTCACCGCTGTCGACGGCGTCACGGGGCCCAGCAACGCGACCGAGTCCGGTGCGTTGTTGAACACCGCCACCTCGCGGTAGGTATTGGCCGGTTCGAGGCACACCTCGGTCGGCACGTCACCCCCGCTGGCCATCTCCGGAATCATCTCCGGATGCACGAATCCCCCGCCTCCCGAAATGATGTCTCCCTCGCCTGCTTCGTCGCCGTTGGGGAGCACCAGGATCGGCGGGTCGCCACGCACCGTGGTACCCGAGGGGAACACCACGGGGTAGTGCACATCACCCTCCGGGCTGAGGAAGACACAGCCGAGGTCGTTCCAGGTGACCTCGCCCTGCACCAGGGCATCCATTCCGTGGTCCCAATACGGCAATGCCCAGGTGGGCGGAGGAGTCCCAGCACTGCCAGGCGGAACGGAGGTTTCACCACAGGCTGCCAACACCAGGACCACGATCGCAGCCAGCACACGGTGGTCCTGATTCACCGGGCCAGTGTGTCACGAACCCGGGAACACCGAGCGTCTGCCTACCGTTTGCTCTCCGACGACCGACGCTCCGGAGGGGGATGAGATGTTCACGAAATCGACCATGGTCGGCCCCGATGCCGCCCTCAAGGGCCGATCCACCGGCATGACCGTGCCGACACATCACGCCGTACTCGGCACACCCCTGCAACCACCGTTCCCTGCCGGGATCGAGACCGCGGTGTTCGCCATGGGCTGCTTCTGGGGAGCCGAGAAGGAGTTCTGGGAGACCCCCGGCGTCTACTCGACGGCGGTGGGCTATGCCGGGGGCTTCACCCCGAACCCAACCTACGAGGAGGTGTGCTCCGGCCGAACCGGTCACGCCGAGGTCGTGCTGGTCGCCTTTGATCCCTCGAAGGTGAAGTACGACGACCTACTCACCGTGTTCTGGGAGCGTCACGACCCCACACAGGGGATGCGCCAAGGAAACGACCACGGCACCCAGTACCGATCGGCGATCTACACCACGAGCGACGCCCAACTCGACGCGGCGAAACGCAGCCGCGATGTCTTCCAAGGGACGCTGACCAGCGTGCGGATGGGGGCGATCACCAGTGAGATCCGACCGCTCGGCGAGTTCTACTACGCCGAGGACTACCACCAGCAGTACCTGAAGAAGAACCCGAACGGCTACTGCCCGGATCATTCGTGTGGGGTGAAGTTCCCGAAACGTTAGGGGCGCGTCGCGAGACTGAGTAGCGACCGCTGGGCGGGCAATTGGCGATTGGCAATTGGCAAGAGCGCGGCACGGCGCGCGCTACTCCACCCGGTACGGCGCCTCCGTATCGATGTCGCCGACGAACTGGGGTAGGTCGGTGTGACCGAGGTGTTGGCGGATCGCCTGGTTCTCCCCGTTGTGATACCAGTAGTGGTAGATGGTCCGCTGCAGCAGATTGCCGAACGAGGTGATCTCGCGCCCCTTGCTCACGGCCATGGCGAGGAGGCGGTCGTCGGTGGCTGCGTCGAGCCAGGGATCGGCGGCAGCGGTGATCGCCCGCCAGGCTGACATCACCTCGTCGAGGGGAGGCGTGCTCGCCGGAGCCCGGAATGCAAATGCGGTATCGATGTCCGGAAAGAGCACCTCACCCCCGGCATAGCGCAAGAAGTAACGCTGCTCCTGCCAGGCGAGGTGTCCAACGTTCCACGAGATCGAGTTCGCCGGCAACAACCGTTGGCGAGCCTCCTCGTCGGTCAGCCCGACGAGTCCTCGGGCGAACTCAGATCGAGTGAACCGAAGCTGGTCGATGAGAGGGTGCATGGTGGTCACTCCGCCGCTTGGTCTTCAGTCATCAGTCAGTCACGCCTCCTCCTGAGGACTTCTCCGCCTCAGCCCGCGCTGCTTCGAGGCGCTCGGTGGTCAACCGCGGCAGCGTATAGACGAGCAGGGCGGCCGAGGCGATCGCCACGACGAAGAACGGCCACCGCAGCGCATCCGATCGGCCGACCAACGGGGTGAACAGTGCCACCACTCCGCCTCCGATGATCGAACCTATCGGAATCATCCCCCAGGCGAAGAAGCGATACACCGAGTTGACCCGTCCCAGCAGTTCGTCGGGGATGATGGCCTGACGAAACGACACCGTGATCACGTTCCACACCATCGCGGTGAAGGTTGCGAAGGCGAACATGAGGAACACGATCCACCACCTCGAGGAGAGCCCGATGACCGCCGCGGTGAGACCTCCCGAGGCGACGGTCATGGCGAGCGCGGGACCCTTTCCGAGACGCGCTGCCACCTTCATGGCGAGCATGCTTCCCAGGATCCCCCCGACAGCGCCGGCCATCATCATCACCGCGAACATCACGGCAGCCACCGACTCGGCGCCGAAGAACTCGGCCACGGGGCGAAACACCCCCGAGAACAGCCCGGTCTCGAGGTCGAGGTTCTCCTGGGCGAACAGGATGAAGGTGGCGAACATGATCATCTGAGTGGCGTTGAGGAATCCCAGGATCACAGCCATCGGGCGCAGCACCGGATGGCGCCACAACCAGAGGAAACCCTCTTTGATCTCGCCGCTCCAGTCCACCTTGGAGCCGGCCTGGGCCGTAGTGCGCTGGCGCGTCTTGAAGTCGCCACTGATGAAGAACACCAGAGCCGCGGCTACAGCGAAGGTGCCGGCGTCGACGAAGAACGGCAAGGCGAACCCGATACCGAGAAGCACGCTTCCCAACGGCGGGCCGACGAACGAGTTCATCGTCATCTCGGCGCCCCACAAGTTCCCGTTGGCCCGCTCCAACTGGTCGGCCGACACGATCGAAGGCAGGAACGTCTGCGCGGCGTTGTCGCGCAGCACCTCCGCCATACCCATCGCCACCGCGGCGCCGATGAGCAGCAGATAGAGCCCGACATCGGTACCTGCCGTGATTCCGGCGGCGAGGTCGGCGGGCGACGGGAGTCCGTCCTGCGCCGACAGCACCACGACGGCGACTGCCGTCGTCACCGCGGCGCGGACGACATCCATCGCCACCATGAGCTTGCGGCGGTCGGCTCGATCGGTGATGACCCCGGCGGGAAGCGTGAAGAGCAGCCACGGCAGACGCTGCGCCACGAAGATGAGGGAGATGAGCACCGGATCCCGAGTGACTGCCGATGCCAGCCACGGATAGGCGATTGCCCCGACCCCATCCCCGAAGTTGCTGGTGACACTGGCAGTCCACAGACGCCAGTAGTTGGCGTTGAGGCGGGTCTTGGGTGCCTTGGTGGTCGTCGCCACTCCCACTCCTGAAGCCGACGTGGGGGGCACCCTACCCAATCGCCGGAACCCCTCATCCTGCGACACCCGTGGGTGGTGGCCCACGCCTCGACTGCCGCTCCCGGCACAATGGCGACATGGAGACAAGCGACGGCCTGGATGCTGCGCGCTACCGCGGAGTGACACGCATCGAGGTGGTCCAGGGAGACCTCACCATCCAGGACGTCGAGGTACTGGTGAACGCCGCCAACGAGCATCTCGCCCACGGGGGCGGTGTCGCCGCAGCCCTATCCCGAGCCGGCGGGCCGATCATCCAAGCTGAGTCGAACCGATGGGTCGACCGGCACGGACCGCTGGCTCCGGGAACGGCCGCAATCACCTCGGCCGGGTCGATGGCAGCGCGCTGGGTGGTGCACGTCGCCGGACCGATCCACCGCGAGGGGCAGGACAACGCTCGACTCCTCAGCACCGCGGTGTGCGCTGCTCTGGAGGCCGCTCTCTCCGTCGGGGCGCGCTCCGTGGCGATGCCGGCGATCTCCGCCGGCATCTACGGCTATCCGCTCGCTGAGGGCACCGCCGTGATCGCGCGTGCCGTGAAGGACTGGTGCGAGGCACACCCCGGGGCCCTGGACGAGGTGCGACTGGTGGGGTACGGCGAAGAGGCCGTCCGCGGGTTCACCGCAGGGCTGGCGAGCTGAGACAGTCATCAGTCATCAGCCAGAGGACCCGCCTAAGGCTGGCGACTGGCGACTGGCGACTGGCGCACCCACACCTCATCGCCCACCCGAACCGGCATGGGGCGCTCGAGGTGGGAGACGTCGAGGATGTAGCCGCGCATACCGTCGTCGAGGAACGCGATGTCGTCGGGCTGATCCACCTTGGCCACAACCGTGTCGAGCCCCTTGATCCACGACGTGAACTCGGCACATGGCGCGGCGACCCGAGCCCGGTGCAACTCGAACTCGCCATCGCTGCCGTGCACGACGAGTGTCCCGGCGAGGTCGGAGACTTCGAGTCGAGCGGGGATCTCCACGATCAGGTTCTCGCCGGCGCAACCGAGAGGGGCGGCACCAAAGCGGTCCGCCATCCGGTCGTAGTGCCCGGTGAAGCCGATCGAGAGCGCCCGCCGCCCGCCGGCCTGGCTGCGCGGGTGCGCGGCGTGATGGGTATCGAGGACCCACGCACCCTCATGGCGGCCGACGATCCCGAGGGGTCCGATGGCCGCCTCGGGGACGGCGAGGATCCCCGTGGGGTCATACCCGATCCCGCGTGTCTTGAGCGGGTCGCGCTGCACCTGGAGCCGCACGATGGGGCCGAGGAGACGGTCGGACATGGCGGGCATGATGACAGATGGAAGGCACCAGGCACTAGGCACCAGAGGCCGACGCCCGAAGCCGGGTGAGAGCCACCGGATTTCGAAGCGGGCAACGGGCAACTCTTTCCTGGTGCCTGGTGCCTGGTGCCTAGTGCCTGGTGCCTCACCCGACCACCTCGTTCAACAGATCCGGTCGGTCGCTCACGATGCCGTCGACGCCGAGGTCGAGGAGACGACGCATCGCTGCCGGGTCGTTGATCGTCCACGCATGGATGTGCTTGCCCCCGCGATGAGCGGCGTCGACGAGACGTCGGGTGACGATGCGCTCGGGGACCTGCAGGGCGTCGAAGGCTCCGGTGATCGCACGGCCCAGCCTCGCTGCTGCCAGGGCACGCACCACTTCCCCCGGGCCTGCCGCCGTCGCCAGCCGATCGCCGGCCAAGGCGCGTACCCGCCGCACTCTGCGGTCATGGAACGAGCCAATCAGCACTCGGTCTTCGATACCAAGGCGGCGTACCTCACCGACAACAACCGCCTCGATCCCCGGCTGCTTGAGGTCGAGGTTGAACTGGACCTCGGGGAAGGATCTCACCGCCTCCTCGAGAAGCGGCATGCCCACTCCCGAGGCGCGCCGGGGGAATCCGTTGACGGGATCGAAGTGGTACGCGGCGTCGAGATTGCGCAGGGTCTCCCAGTCGTGATCCCAGAACCTCCCCGCTCCGCTCGTCAACCGCTCCAGGGAGTCGTCGTGGAAGACGACGACCTTGCCGTCACGAGAGACATGCAGGTCGGTCTCGATGTACCGGTACCCGAGATCGACCGCACCCTGAAAGGCCACCATGGTGTTCTCCGGCCAGAGCTCCCGCGACCCACGATGGGCAAACCGCAGCGGGTGCTCATGGAGCAGGTAGGGCTTCATGAGAAGGCACCAGGCACCAGACACCAGACACCAGATGCCAGATGCCAGGTACCTGAGATCCGACACCCGATCGGATCGAGATTCCGATCGAACTGGTGACTGGAGACTGGAGACTGGAGACTCCTCATGTGACCCACTCCCCGCCTTTCATCACCCTTGCCACGAGGTCGGTTCCCGGCCGGTAGGGGAGGTGCGAGTACGAAGGGGTGTCGAGTACGACGAGGTCGGCGACGGCGCCCGGGGCGATGCGACCGCGGTCGTCGAGTCGCAGCGAGCGGGCACCGCCGAGGGTTGCGGCCCACACCGCTTCCTCCGGCGTGAGACCCATCTCGAGGCAGGCGAGCGCGATCACGAACGGCATGCTCTCGACGTTCGAGGTGCCCGGATTGCAGTCGGTGGCAATGGCAACGGTGACTCCGGCATCCCAGAGCATCCGCCCCGGTGCCTGCGGTGACCGCATCGAGAACGATGCCGCCGGCAGCAGCGTCGCCACCACTCCTCCGGCTGCGAGGGCGGCAGCGTCCTCGGGCGTTGCGTGGTCGAGATGGTCGGCCGAGGCGGCACCGAGCTCGGCGGCGAGCATCGCCGCACCGGTGTGGGTGAGCTGCTCGGCATGGAGACGCAGGCCGAGTCCGAGCGCGGAAGCGGCGGTGAGGATGCGCCGAGCGTCATCGACGGTGAAGGCGCCCCGATCGACGAACACGTCGCAGAACAGTGCGTGGTCCACCCCGCGAGGGAGCATCTCCTCGATGACGAGCGCCACGTAGTCCGCGCGGTCGACACCGCGATCAGGGACGTGGGCTCCGAGGAACGTCGGGACCACGGTCATGACCGGAGAACCGACGGTGACCTGCCGCATCGCGTGCTCTGCCGCGGTCGCAATACGGAGCAAACGCACCTCGTCATCGCTGGTCAGCCCGTATCCCGACTTCACCTCGACCGTCGTCGTCCCGGCGTGGAGCATCCGCTCCATCCGTCCGGCGGCGAGTGCCACCAGCTCGGTATCGGAGGCGGCGCGGGTTGCCGCCACGGTCGAGTGGATTCCGCCTCCGGCAGCGAGGATCTGCTCGTAGGACTCCCCTCGCAACCGCCGGGCGAACTCGTCGGAGCGATCCCCGGCAAAGACGAGGTGGGTATGGGCATCGACGAATCCGGGGAGGACGCACCTCCCGTCGAGGTCGACCACCACCGTGTCGGGGTGGGTGCGAGGGGTCGCGGCCGTCGGCCCCACCCAGGCGATGTCCCCACCCTCGACCACCACGGCGGCGTCGTGGATCACCCCGAGATCACCGGGCACGCCCGAAGCATTGGTGACGAGTTCGCCGACGTTGGTGATCAGCACGAAGTCTCCAGTCTCCAGTTCCCATTTTCCAGGCAGAGTCTGGACTGGGGACTGGTGACTGGGGACTGGTGACTCATTCTTCCTCCATCGGAATCCGCAGCCCCCGGTCGTGGGCGACGCGGAGGGCGATGTCGTAGCCGGCGTCGGCGTGGCGCATCACTCCGGTACCCGGGTCGTTGGTGAGCACCCGCTGCACCCGGAGCGCACCCTGGTCGGTGCCATCGGCCACCACCTGGGCACCGGCATGGATCGACTTGCCCATGCCCACCCCGCCACCGTGATGCACCGCCACCCAGGCTGCACCCGAGGAGACGTTCAACAGAGCGTTGAGGATCGGCCAGTCGGCAATGGCGTCCGACCCATCGAGCATCGCCTCGGTCTCCCGATAGGGCGACGCCACCGAGCCCGAGTCGAGGTGATCGCGCCCGATGACGATCGGTGCGGTCACCTTCCCGGCGCGGACGAGATCGTTGAAGGCCCCACCGGCGCGATCGCGCTCGCCGTATCCGAGCCAGCAGATCCGCGCCGGCAGACCCTGGAACTGGACCCGTTCCTCGGCCATGGCGATCCAGCGATGCAGCGCCCGGTCCTCGGGGAAGAGGTCGAGGATCGCCCGGTCGGTGGCGGCGATGTCGGCGGGATCGCCCGAGAGCGCCACCCAGCGGAACGGACCCTTGCCTTCGGCGAAGAGCGGACGGATGTATGCCGGGACGAACCCGGGATAGGCGAAGGCATCGCCGAACCCGCCGAGGCGAGCCTCGCCGCGCAGGTTGTTGCCGTAATCGAAGACTTCGGCCCCCGCCTTGTGGAATCCGACCATGGCCGCGCAGTGTTTCGCCATGGAGAGGCGCGCTTCCTCCACATAGCGGTCGGGATCCTTGCCCCGGAGCCGATCCGCCTCGTCGAGGTCGTACCCGACCGGTATGTACCCGTTGAGTGGGTCGTGCGCCGAAGTCTGATCCGTGACGATGTCGATCTCGACGCCGCGCCGCAGCAACTCGGGGAAGACGTCTGCGGCATTGCCGACGACGCCGACCGAGATCGCCCGCCGCTCCCGCTTGGCGGTGAGAACCCTGCGAACGGCGTCATCGAGATCGTCCGCCATCTCGTCGAGGTACCGGTGCTCGATGCGCCGCCGGATCCGCGCCGGATCGATGTCGACGCAGAGGGCAACCCCGTCGTTCATCGTCACGGCCAGCGGTTGCGCGCCTCCCATCCCCCCAACCCCGGCAGTCAGCGTGAGGGTCCCGGCAAGGCTGCCCCCAAAGCGTTGCTCGGCGATGGCGGCGAACGTCTGGAAGGTTCCCTGCAAAATCCCCTGGGTGCCGATGTAGATCCACGATCCGGCGGTCATCTGTCCGTACATGGTGAGACCGGCCGCCTCCAACTCCCAGAAGTGCTTCCAATCGGCCCACTCGGGGACGAGCATGCTGTTGGCGATCAGCACCCGAGGTGCCATCTCGTGCGTGCGAAAGACGCCGACCGGCTTTCCCGACTGCACCAGGAGCGTCTCATCGCCCTCGAGCCGGGTGAGGGTGCGCACGATGGCGTCGAAGGCGTCCCACGAGCGCGCCGCCCGGCCGGTGCCGCCATACACGACCAGGTCATCGGGGCGTTCGGCCACCTCGGGGTCGAGGTTGTTCATCAGGCAGCGGAGCGCTGCCTCCTGCAGCCAGCCCTTGGTGGTGAGAGTGGTGCCGCGTGGGGCGCGCACCGGTCGTGGACCGCTCATTATGCCTCCTGACCTTCAGGGTACCGGAGGGGACATTCGGCGGGTTCTGCGGTGCGGCTCCGCGAGGTACGCTCCCGGGCGGTCCATCAAGGAGGAGTGCGATTTCCACGCCAAGTCTGGTCTACCGGCATGCGGTCAACCCCAGCCGGGGTCTCGCCGCCACCGGGATCGTGTTCATCAAGTTCGTGCTTGCCCTTCCCCACCTGATCATCATCAACGCCCTCCAGTACCTGGGCCTCGTGGCGGCATACATCGGGTACTTCGTCGTTGCGTTCACCGGGAAGATGCCGTGGGGCCTGTACCGGTTCATGGAGATCTGGATGGGTTGGGATGCCCGCACCTATGGCTGGATCATCGGGTTCACCGATGCCTATCCACCGTTCGAGACCGACCCGCAGTACCCGGTGGCGGTCACGGTGTCCAAGCCGGAGAGCCCGAGCAAGGGTTGGGCGGTGGCGGGGATCTTCTTCCTGAAGTTCGTGGTGCTGATCCCCCACTTCGTCGCCCTGGCATTCGTGACGCTGGCGTCGGCGCTGGCGGTGTGGTTCGGCTACTTCGCGGTGCTGTTCACCGGGTCGCTGCCGAAGGGGATCCAGGACTTCGCCGCAGGGACCATGCAGTGGACCCTGCGGGTCTTCGCCTTCCTGGCGGGGATCACCGACGACTACCCCAAGTTCAGCCTGCAGATCACGCCGGCTGCCTGAGCCGGATCGCCTCGACGAAACCGGCGCCGACCCCTCAGGGCCGGCGCCGGTTTCACTTCCGGGTTGCACCCCTGAATCGATTGCGCCGACATCGCCTTCAACGGATACTGCCGCCGTGACCCAACCACTCGACGCGGCAGGGGCCGAAGCCCTGCGGAACCCCACCCGGATGCGGATCATGGCCGCCGCCATCGAATCGTCCACCGTGGCCGAGATCAGCCGACGTATCGGCATCCCGTCGACACGGCTCTACCACCACATCGAGCGCCTCCGAAGCGCGGGGTTGCTCGAAGTGATCGGAACGGAACGCGTCGGGAAGGCGAGCGCGACGACCTACCGCGCGGTTGCATCGGACTTCGCCGGTTCGCTGTCCTCGGGCGGCATGGCATCCGACGTCCACAAGCTGCTCGATGATGCTCTGCGCGACGCCACCTCCGCCGGTGAGGGAGACCCACGGCGCATCGGACGGACCGTGGCAGCCGTTCCGCGTGAGGTGGCTCTCCGCGTCGCCGAGCTCCTCGAGGAAGCGGCGGCGGCGCTCCGCGATGGAGACCGCGACGAGGCCGAGGACCCCCTCATGTCGCTCACGTTCGTGCTCGCTCCCCTGGCTCCCATGCTCCGCATCCGCCGGGCCGAGGCTGCCGATCATCCACTCCTCCAGCGACTGCTTTTCGAGGCGGTGTCGTGGGATCCACAGCGGCAGCTACCTCCATTCGAGGTGACGATCGCCCACCCCGAATTGGCCCGATATCACCGCGGGTGGGGGCGTACCGGCGACCTGGCCGTCCTCGCCGAGTCGAATGGCGCCGTCGTGGGAGGAGCGTTGTGTCGGCTGTTCTCCGCCGAAGACCACGGCCACGGCTATCTCGACGCAGAGACCCCGGAGCTGGCCATTGCGGTGTGGGATGGACATCGCGGTGCCGGCATCGGCACCCGACTTCTCGCCGCTCTTGAGCAAGAGGCGAGGCTCGCCGGGTTCAAGCGTGTCAGCCTGAGTGTCGACACAAGCAACCCGGCCCGCCGCCTCTACGCCCGATGCGGCTACTCGACCGTGAGCCAGGACGAAGATGGCGTGCGGATGGCGAAGACTCTGTAGGGACACGACGCGATGCGGGGGCACCTCTCGGTGCCCCCGCGCTCAGCGTACGAGCCGATCGTCAAGGGGTGAAGTAGGTGAACACGAAGTCCTGCGCAACCGCGGTATCGGTCCGGAACTGGTAGTCGTTGCCGTTGCACTTTGGCGCGATCCCGAACGAGTTCACCCCAACGATGATGTTGGTGGCCGAGCCGGTGGCCGGATCGACCCAGAATGCCGGGCCCCCCGAGTCGCCCGAACAGGTGCCCCCAACCCCGTTGCCATTGCCCGGGTTGTTGGTGTACATGAAGTTCTGATCCCCGACGTTGGCCGAGGACCCCGTGTTGATGATCGTGGAGTAGGCGACCCGTCGCTCCCAGATGTCGTTGTCAGCGAATGCGGGGATCTTCCCCACCAACCCGTAGCCGACCACTTGAACCATGCGATGCTTCGGTGAGCCCTTTGCCGTCCTCAGGTAGTCGAACTGGCCCAGAGCAGGCATCTCGCCGTACTCGTCGACGACAATGGCATCGCCGGCCTCGAGCAAGACCAGGCCGATGTCGAACGTGTTGGGGAACTCCGCAAAGTCGGAGTACTGCGGGTGCGGCACTGCCTGCCCCGAAGACCACGTCGCATCGAGCCACGCTGTCGTGGAGCTGTACGCGGGGCGCTCGGCGGCATACACCGCGTTGATGTCGGTGGCATTCCGCACGTAGGTGACGCCATCATTCGGATGCTGATTCCCGGCAGCGTCCACCCACCCGGTGCAGTGCCCGGCCGTCAGCACGACGGTGGACGAAAGCAGGGTTCCAGAACACCCGTAGAAACCATCACCGTTCTGCACGAACAGGAGTTGGACGACATTCGGGTGGCCTTCGCCATCGGGTTCGCCCCAGGTGATCGCCGCAGCGATCCCCGCCGTTGCCACGGTCAGCGCCAAGGCCAGGGTTGCCACCAGCAACCTGCGTCTCATCGTTGCCTCCTAGCTGGTCGATGCTTCCCGAGCGTGACCCGGTCACCCTCGGTCCGCGGAGACTACCGATCCATCCGGACTCCGCACCCGGCAGCTCGTCTGTGCCTCACCCGATGGCGTCGAACCCGCCCGCCTCGATGAGTGCGGCTATGGCCTCGATGGCTGATCCTGGTGGCCGATCGTGGTCGAGTGGCGCAACTACGGAACGGACCACCTTGTGGGCGGCACCTGTCCCCTCGCCGGGCCGCAATGGCGCCCGCTTGTCCACACCTTCGGCGGCACACAGCAGTTCCACGGCCAGCACCCGGGTGACATTGTCCAAGACGGTGCCCAACTTGCGCCCAGCGCCCCATCCCATGGAGACATGGTCCTCCTGGAGCCCCGACGTGGGAATGGAGTCCACCGAAGCGGGATGACACAGCACCCGGTTCTCGGCGACCAACGCGGCGGCGGTGTATTGGGCGATCATGTAGCCCGAATCGAGTCCCGGGCGTGTGGCGAGAAACGGCGGAAGCCCCGCCGACCGCACCGGGTCGAGGATTCGATCGGTACGCCGCTCCGAGATCGAGGCGAGTTCGGCAGCCGCAATGGCGATGAAGTCGAGTGCAAACGCCAGCGGTTCGCCGTGGAAGTTGCCCGCGGAGACGACCTCCCCGCTCTCCGGGAACACGATCGGGTTGTCCACGACCGAGCCCAGCTCCCGCTCGGCCACGCCGTCGGCGAAAGCGATGACATCGGCGACTGCGCCATGCACCTGGGGGGCGCACCGCAGCGAGTAGGCGTCCTGCACTGCATGATCGAAGTCATCACGATGGCTGGCCACGATCTCGCTGCCGCTGAGCGCCTCACGAATCCGTCCCGCCGAGGCGATCTGTCCGGGGTGGGGGCGAAGCGCATGGATCTCCGGGGCGAAGGGGCGTTCACTGCCGAGAAGAGCCTCGATCGACAGGGCAGCGGCAAGATCGGCCACCCGCACCAAGCGATGTACCCGGTCGAGGGCGAGCACCAGCATCGCCAGCATCCCCTCGGTCCCATTGAGGAGACTGAGCCCTTCCTTCGGTTCGAGCACGAGTGGAGCAAGCCCGGCGGCGCGCAGTGCTTCGGCGGCGGGCATCTCCGCCCCGCCGACCCGAACGGTTCCTTCACCGATCACCGGCAGAGCCAGGTGGGCAAAGGGAGCCAGGTCCCCCGACGCCCCGACCGATCCCTGCGATGGCACGACCGGAAGAATCCCGTGACGGAGGAGATCGACCAGGCGTTGGACGACCTCGACCCGCACCCCGGAGTGCCCGTGAGCCAGGGTGCGGGCCCGCAGCAGCAACATGGCTCGAACCTGCTCGTCGCCGAGCGCGGGTCCCACGCCGGCGGCATGCGATCGCAGCAGGGCCACCTGCATCGCGGCAGCCATCTCCGGCTCGACTCTGGTCGAGGCCAGAGCGCCGAACCCGGTCGTGACGCCATAGACGACCTCGTCGCGCCCGATCGCTCCCGCCACGACCCGGCGGGCGGGCTCCATGCGGGCAGCAACACCGTTACCCAATGCGACCGATGCTCCGCCTCGCGCCACCGCCACCACGTCGGCGGCGTCGAGCCGCTCCCCGGTGACCACGACCGTCTTCATGCTGCCTCCCGCTCCACCAGGCCCGAGACGAATGCAAGAAAGGCCGATGCCGTGTTCATGGCGGTGAGCCCATCGCGGTCCCGTTCCGGATCGACCTCGACGAAGTCGACGGCGCGCACGGAGGGATGACGACCGATGGCACGGCACGCTGCCGCGAGTTGGCGGGGCGTCATGCCACCGGGACGGGCACCGGGACAACCCGGTGCAAAGGCGAGATCGAGCACATCGATGTCGACGTCGACATAGATCCACGAGCAACGCTTGGCAAGGTCGTTGAGAGCGCTGGCCACCACCCACCCGACGCCCACCTCGTCCACCGTGGCCATCGTGATCACCTCGATGCCGTGTTGGTGGCAGTACTCGCGGTATTCACCCGAGTTGGCGAACGAGTGGATCCCCACCTGAATCACCCGCCCGTCGGGGAGGCCGTCCTCGATGAGACCTCGTATCGGGCTCCCGTTGGTCGGGCCGCGGTCGGTCACCCGAACGTCGTGGTGGGCGTCGAGGGTGAGGATCCCGACCCCGCTCAGGTCACCCCCGCTGAGGCCGTTCACGAGCGGGCGCGTGATGGCGTTGTCGCCGCCGATGAACGCCTTCACCGGCTCCGGATCGAGAGCGGCGGCCAACTGCTGCACCTCACCGGGCATGGTGTGCATGTCGAGTCCATCCACGGGCCAGTCACCGAGATCGCTCACCGCGATGGAACGGAGGTCCACCCCGGACTCGCCATCGAATACCGAGAAGCGGGGCAGCACGGCACGCAACGCCGCCGGGAACCGCCAGGCATCGGAGGGACTCAGCGATGCCGAGGACGACGGCACACCAGCCACGAGCAAACGGGGTGTGGCCGATGTCGTAGCAAGCCAGGCGTCGGCTCGCGGCCACAACGGATCGATGATGGCCATGACCACGAGGCTACCCGCTGCTCGCCCCCATGGCCGCGGCCCTCGGTTTGCGCCCGAGAACGGCCACAATCCTGCCTACACGATCAGGAGGGGTCATGAGAAGGCTTGCGCTCTGCACGGTCGCCCTATTCGTGGTCGCTGCTGCCTGCGGCGACGACGACGCCGCGACGACGACCACGGCGGCCACGACCACCGTCGCTCCGACGACAACCACCGTCGCCACGACAACCACCACATCGACAACTGCCGCACCGACCACCACAACCGCCCCCACCACCACGACCACGATCGTGCTCGGTCCGGTGGTGTCGATCGTCGAGGGGGCCTTGGGAGCGATCCTGACCGACCCCGACGGTATGACGCTGTATCTCTTCCTGCCCGACGATCAGGGGGCGAGCCAGTGCAATGGCGGCTGCGCCAATACCTGGCCGCCGTTGCTTGCTGAGGTCGGGGCAGGACCGGGAGTCGACGCGGATCTCCTCGGCACGGTGGCCAGGAGCGATGGCACCCTCCAGGTCACCTACAACGGGTGGCCGCTGTACCGGTATGCGCCGGACGATGCGCCTGGCGATGTCACGGGACAGGGAGCCGGGGGCAACTGGTGGGTGGTCGACGCCGCCGGTGAGCCGATCATGTGACGGGCGCGCATAGTCTTCGCCCGCGATGAACTCCATGGAGAGGAACACCTCGCCATCCGCCAGGCCCAGGTCGAAAACGCGGACGACGTTTTGGTGCGTGATCTGGCGGGAGACGCGGACCTCGCGGCGGAGCAGGTTGACCGCCGGCGCGTAATCGCTCAGCTTCGGGTGCAGGAACT
>CAYYIA010000001.1:0-28846 GCA_964471875.1 uncultured Acidimicrobiia bacterium | reverse complement strand
CAAGCACCTCCCTCCCATGCCTCGGCGAAGTTGGCCAGGGTCCAGTTGGTCGGCCACGGATCGAGCCCCGCAGCCCGGGTCAGCCCGGTGAGGACGAGCGCGGCGAGAGGAAGCAACGCCGTGAGCACGACAAACCCTGACAACGCGATCGGTGGGCGGCCGGCACCGCGAGTCCGGGAGGGCTCGCGCGATCCCGACAGACCACCTCCGCCAGCGGTGCGCAGGGCACGGCCGGCGACGGCGACGGCGACGACCACGAACACCATGAGCACCGTCGAGAGCAGCAGCACCCGATGGAAGGCACCGGGATCGGCCGACCGGGCAAGATCGCCGAAGATCCGGGTGGTGATGGTGGGGAACCCGGCAGGGACACCGAGGACCGCGGGGATTCCGAACGAGTTCAGCGAGACGACGAAGGCGAGCAACCCACCCCCGGCGATGGCGGGTGTGAGCAACGGAACCGTGACCCGTCGGAACGCCTGCCTCGCATCCGCACCGGATGCCCGTGCCGCCCACTCCAACTCGGGCCGGGCACGGGTGCGGAGGGCACTCCCGGCAACGAGGTACACCAGAGGGGCGGCATGCACCGCCAGCACCAGCACGATCCCCATGGGACCGATGAGACCGGGGAGAGTCCAGCCGGCCAGGTCGTCGGTGAGCCCACCGGGACCAAAGGCTCGGGTCCACGCCAGCGCGGACACGAACGGCGGCACGAGCAAGGGCAGCAGGATCGCCACGTGCCATACCCGAGGGATCCGGCCCCGGCGGGACATGGCCAGGGCCGTCGCCACCCCGATCGCCGTGGCCAGTGCGGCCGCCACCGAAGCAGTCCACAGCGAGTTCACGATCGCTTCTCCGTCGAGCGCACCGACCACGGATCCGGCGGTGGTGTCGATCGTCGTCCTCACCAGATCGAACAGGGGAAGGACCACCAGGGCCACCACGGCAAGGCCGAGCGGTAGCGCCGTGGCCGACCCCGGCAGCAGGCGGTCAGCCGCCGAAGATGGCGCGGAACGCATCGAGCAACTCCTGCTGACGATCGAAGGCCTGCTCCCAATCGAGGGTCACCTCCGGCCCGCGACCCTCCCACGGCACATCGGGATGCACCGGCTGCCATCCCGTGGAGGCGATGGCGGTCTGTGCGTCGACGCCGAGCACAAAGGTGACGAACCCGGTGGCCGCACCGGACGCGGACGTCACCGCAATCGGGCTGTAGAGGGCGATGGCTCCCGGATCGGGCCAGATGATCTCGATCGGTGATCCATCGGCGACGGCGTCGCGCGCCGGGACGTCGAGGGTGATCCCGGCGGCGAACTGGCCCTCGGCCACACCGGTGATGACGTCACCGGGGGCGGCGACCACCACGGCACCGGCATCGTGAAGGTCCTGCAGGAATTCCAAGCCGTAGTCGTGATCGAGCGCGAAAAAGGCGACGGCGGCGAATGCCGATCCGGCGAACTCCGGATTGGGTAGCGCCACCCCGCCATCAGCCGCCACCGCGACGAGGTCATCCCACGAGTCCACAGGCGGAGCGTCGACGTGTCTCACCACCACCATGTCGAGCACCCGAGTCCCCCAGAAGCGATCCTCCCGGTACTGGGCCGGTACTGCATCGGCGTCGGGTGTGGCGGGCCGCAGCACCCCCTGCGCTTCCCACTGCTGCATCGACAGAGGATCGGTGAGCCAGAGCACGTCGGCACCGACCGCACCCTGCCGCAGGTCGGCGGCGATCCGTGCGTTGAGCTCGCCGGTAGGAGCGCGGAACACCTCGACCTCGATCCCCGGATGACGTGCTTCATAACCGGCCACCACCGCCTCGACCGTGTCCTGGGTCACCGAGGTGTAGAGGACCAGGACATCGCCCCCCGAGTCATCGGCGCATGACGGCACTGCGGCGAGCGCGAGGAGCAGGGCGACGGCGGTTCGTCTCATCGGCGATCAGTCCAGCACCTTCGCCGGACCGGAGTGGGCGAGGCGGGTGTTCACCATGTCGAGGTGACGCATCGTGTAGCTGCTCAGGTGGCCGACCGCAGCGGAGTCGAGGCGGTCGCACACCCAGTCCCAGTGCATCGACACCGTGTCGCCCGGGCCGACCGCTCCGGCCAGGCTGAGCCCATCGCTCCCAAGGGTGACCGTCTCCGGGCGCTCCACTCCGAAGAACAGGTGCCGCCCATCCCATTGCAGCGGCTGTGACGACACCACCGCGGTGTCACCCGCAACCGAGAGCACCGTGCCCCAGCGGATCCTGCAACGGTCCAGGATCTCGAGCGGTTCGGCCCGTTCTCCGCGCAGCATCCCCACCCACGGATACACCGCCAACACATGGAACGAATGGTGCGGCACGCCACCGGCCGGAATCGCCTCCTCGAAGAAGCCCCAACCCCCACCCATGCGGCGGCGGAAGCCCTCGTCGAGCACCCGGCCGAACGAAGCCACATCCACCCGGTCCAAGATGGAATTGCCCACCCAGTACGCCTCGACCAGACGCCGGTCGAACGGATCGGCGATCCCGGTGACACCGGCCATCACGGTCAGATACGGCAGCGGTCCGTGGAACGCCTGGGCGAGGGCGGCGAGTCCGGGATCGGTGATGCCGGCGGCGGCGTACTCGATCAGCGTGCGCGCCTCGTCGGGACCGCAGTACCCGCGCTGGTTGGGCGGGTAGGCGTAGCGGGCAAAGAGCTGCAGGCCGCTGATGGGGATGGTCCTGGGGGGCACCTCACCACGTCTCCCGATGCACCACTTCGTCGAAGGGGCGACGATTGAGCTTCCGAATCGGCGCGAGCGGGCGATCCGCGGGATACCCAAACGACACCACCCAGGCCAACTCGCGGTCGGCGGGAAGTGACAGCACCCCTCGCGCCAGCTCTTGATCCACGACCCAACCGTGGGCGCTCCCGATGCCCATGCCGGCGGCGGCGATCATCATCTGCATGACGGCCTGACCAAGGTCGAACGCCACCATCTCACGGTGCTTGGGGTCGGTCGAGGCGGCGATCACCACTCCCACCGACGCCGCCGAACCGGCGACGTGACCGGCACCCTGCCACACCTTGGCGAGCCGGCCGAGCCGAGCCCGATCCGTCACCACGACGAAGTCCCAGGGTTGGGAGTTGCGCGACGAGGGGGTGCGGCGCGCCGCCTCGAGGATCCGGTCCAGGTCGCCGGACGGGATCGCCCGATCGGCAAAGGTGCGTACGTTGCGACGCGCCGTGATCGCGGCCCAGGTCTCCATGACCCTCCCTCTCAGCTCGTGACCACTCCAGGATGCCCCGGAGTCTGCCGCTACCGGCGGTGCATCACGACCGGGACCCGACCCGGTCGTGATCGAAGAAAGTGGGCATTGCCCACGAACCCCTCCACGGAGAACGGCTTGGCGGCCTCCTGCTTGCTCGGCGGAAACACGACCGCGGTGGCCATCGCCCCGACCAGGCACGCCACCGCACAGATGGCGAAGGCCATGGGGAAGTTGCCGGTGTCGCCCAGCCATCCACCGAGGATGGGGAAGACGATGCCACCCGCTCCGTACGCCAGGAACACCCACGGGTAGTTCTGGCCCACCGCGGTGTTGCCGAACTCGTCGGCGGTCAGCGCCGGGAACAGGCTGAAGTTGCCGCCGAAGTTGAACCCGATCAGCGTGGCGCCGAGGTAGAGCAGCCACTCGCTACCCGCCATCGGGATGAAGGCGAAGAGCAGCAGGCCTTGCGACGCCGCCATGATCACGACCGAACGCTTACGACCCAGCCGGTCGCTGATGGCGCCCCAGGCGAGGCGGCCGATCCCGTTGGCCAGCGAGAAGAACACCGCCATGGCCGTGCCGGCAATCGCATCCGCCTGATCGGCACCCACCCCGTTGTCCACGAGTGCCTCGACGGGCCACAGCTTCATCAGCCCGATCGCCATGAGTCCCGCTCCCGCGGACACGGCGAACGTGAGCGAGATCAGGTGGAACTGCGGGGTGCGCAGCATCTCCTGCGGAGAGAAGTCCTCGCCGCCCTTGCCCTTGACCACCTGCGGGGTGAACCCGGCCGGCAGCCATCCCTCCGGCGGCATCACCATCCACCGGCTCCCGAGGAGTACCAGGGTGGCAAAGGCGGCGCCGTAGATGAAGAAGGTGACATCGATGCCGAGATCGTCGATGAGGTTGCCCCACTCCCCGGCGATCTTCACCCACCCCAGAGCGCCGAAACCGAACCCGGCCACCGCGACCCCGGTGATCATCCCCTTCCGATCCGGAAACCACCGCATTCCGACGGCGATGGGCACCACGTAGGCAAGGCCGATGCCGGCGCCACCGATGAGGCCGACGCCGAGCAGCACGATCCAGAAGTTCGTGCCACCGTCGAGACCGGCGATGGCGTAGCCAAGACCGAGCGTGATGCCGCCGAGCAGGGCGAGCCGCCGGGGGCCGTAGGTCTTGAGCCGGCGGCCGGCGAACACCATCACCAGGGCGAAGGTTCCGAGACCAACCGAAAACACGATCTGGGTCTCGACCTTGGACCAGCCCGAGTCCTTGAGGGGCGTGGTGAACACCGACCACGCGTAGATGGCGCCGAGACAGAGCTGGATGAGGATGGCGCCGACCACGACGGTCCAACGCCTCGTCGGTGCGGGCATGGCTGCTCCCGTTCGCTGAGGGGACCCGCCGACCGTATCAACCCCGGCCGACCCGCTTTAGGGCCGATGGGCCGGAAGCCGGGTGCCGGGTGCCAGGTACCGGAGGCCCGATACCCGATACCAGACACCCGAGGCGGAGAGCGACGAGGCCGACGGGACCCCGTCCCGGGTACCCGGTACCCGAGACCCGGCACCCGACCTTCTGGTGCCTGGTGCCTGGTACCTACTTCGCCTTCCTCCGAAACAACCCCGTGAGCATCGCGTTGCGCCGGATGTTCCCGAAGTTGCGCCACATGCGCTTGCGATCGACCTTGACCCGCTCGGTGGTGGGCTCGTGGGGGGATCCGAGGTGACGGGCGAGCGACCGCAAGGTGTGCTGCCACATCTTGTCCTCGGCGCGGTTCCCGTAGGCGATGAACCCCGCTTCGTAGATGGGATCGTTGGACCGGATCAGTGCCGACACCTGGGCGATGGAGTGGTCGGCCTCGTCGTGAGCGCTGAAGGTGATCCATCCGGCAAACGGGTGACCCTCCGGGGTCATGTAGGTGAACGAGCGATCGTCGGCGTAGAGCACCATCACCCCGGTGGAGAGCTTCACCGGACCGGTCTTGCCGGTGATGAGGCCGACCTCACCGGGCTTGATGCCGGCGATCGGTGCGTAGAACCGGTTGGTCTTGGGCCAGAACCGGCCGTACGACGACTTCCACACCGCGATGATCTCTTCGGGGTTCTTCCCGTCGATGCGCACCTGGTAGGTCTTTTGCCACATCTGGCCGAAGCCCTGCAGCGGTCCGGTGAGTTTGCGGCCCTGCACGGTCTGGCCCTTGGCGCCCTCCGGAACCGACCCCACCTCGAGGCGTTCCACCGGTTTCGCCCAGTTGTCGTCGTCCCTCACTCCACTCATCTCGTTCCTCCTCGTGACCCATGACACCACCACGCCGTCACGGGATCGTTACGGGTTTCGGACCCACACGGCCAACATCGCCGGCTGCAGCGCACCCTGCACGGCCATACCGAGATCTGTCGTGATGGTGCCCAAATCGCTGAACTCGCGCACCCGGGATGCGAAGCGCTCAGCAACTCGCTCGGCGTCATAGTGCGATCGGTTGAAGCGCCGATCCACCACGCGCCGCACTCGCTTCCGCAGCGGCGAGAACAACACCGCCACCGCAAGGGTTGCAGAGGCCACCACCCAGGAGGGCGTATCACCACCACTCATGCCGGCCACCAGCGTGAAGGGGAGCACCGCCAGCACCGCGTAGCACGAGCCCAGGACGAGCGCCACGACGGCGAACGCCAGCGTTCGGCTGATCAGCCGATCGATGTCGAAGAGCCGGAACTTGAGGACCGAAACCGCAATCGACACCGGGATGGCGCCGAGACCGACGACCACGAGTGAGACGAACAGGATGTCGGCGACGGATTGCGGGATGGTCACCAGGTTGGCAAGCACCGTGGTGACGCCCGCCACCACCGGAAGGGCGAGGAGCCCCAGCGCCAGCCACCGCAATTGAGCGCGCTCTGCCACCGAGGCCCGACGACGGCGGTTCAGGATCAACCCCACCGACCACAGAAAGCACAAGACCAAGCCGAGTGTGAGCGAACCGGTGACTGCCGACGTCACAGCGCGGCTCGTGTGTATCAACGCCACGGGGTTGGGGAGGTCCGGGGTGTGCACGGCATCGCCGGACATCGTGTTGATCGAGAGCACCTCGTCGCTGAACGCCCACCAAGCGACGAGGGCGGTGCCGAGCACCCATGCGACCCGCGCCGTCTGTTGGGCGATGGGGGTGTCGGGCAGACCCGAGGGAAGCCTTGTGACCACCTGCAGCACCATCGTCGCGGCTACGCCCCCAGAGACCATCCCGAGCCAGATGGCGACATCGGACATCGGAGCCGACCTTCCGGACAGGGCCGCCCATCCGCCATAGGCGCCGCCGAACGCCCCGACCTCCACGGCGAACCCCGCAGTGAGGAGACCCCAGCCCACGAAGACCGCGGGTCGCGCCACAGCGACGACCGCCCCAACCACGACGAAGGCTGCCGGCCACAGACCCCATGCCAACCCCGACCAGTCCACCGCTTCACCGAGCAGGCGGCTGTTCCGGGTGGCGAACACCGTCCCGGCAACAGACAGCGCGAGGCTGAGAAGCCCGAGCACCACGACGATGGAGACGCCAACCCGGAAGCTGCGCCGCCGAGTCACGATCCCACCTCGCGGACCCAGATCGACACCCCGGCGGGTTGCAGGGCTCCGGACACCGCAACCCGCAGCCCCGAGGAGATCGATATCACGTCCGTGTAGTCCCGCACCTGCGAGGCAAATCGCTCGACCACCAACTCGGCGTCGTATCGCGAGCGATTGAACCTGCGATCTACTGCCGCCTGCACCCTGCGACGCAGCGGCGAGAAGAGGGCTGCCGCACCGAGGGTGGCACCGGCCACCATCCACGCCGGTACCTCGCCCCCGCCCCTCCCCAACACCAGGGTGAAGGGCAACACCACAACCAGGACGTACATTGCTCCGAGAACCAGCACCACCACGGTGAAGGTGAGGGTTCGACTGAAGATCCGATCGATCTCGTACAGCCGGTAGCGAGTCACCGCGATCCCGATGGAGACCGGTACGAACAGCAGGCTGGTGAAACCAAGGACGTCGAAGGCGGTGACGCCCTCGGAACCGTCGATGAACGACGGCGGGAGGGCGACAGCCAGGATCGCGATCGCGGCGAGCAACCACTTGTGCTGCTCTCGTGCCACCCCCCGGGCACGACGAAACCGCACGATCACCGCGACGACCCCCATCGCCATGGCCACGATCACCACGATCGAGCCGAGCGCATAGGTGAAGGGCGCTAGCGCTTCGAGGGGGGCCAGTTCCAGTCCGATGGGATTACTGCCAAGCTCGTCGCCCAGGTTCCCCGGCATCACCGCGAACAGCAGCGTCACCGCGAGGATGGCCACGACGAGCCCCCGCACTGCCCATCGCCAACGCAGCGAGGGCAGGCGGCCATCAGGGAAGCGAATGACGATCTGTCCAAACACGAGGAACATCGGATAGAAGGCGACGCTGCCCACCCATCCCGCCCAGTCGGCGCGGGCTGGGTCCCAATCCGCCGAGACCGTCTTGATCCCGGCAGCCACGAACCCGCCAAAGGTGAGGATGATCAACGGTCCGGCGGCGACGAGGAGACCCCCGAGCCGGTTCTCGGGGCGACGGATCAGCACCACGGCCCCGACCACACCGAACGCGAACGCGGTGATTGCGAGCACGCTCAGGACGAAGGGAAGGGTGGCGCCCTCGGGATCGCCCGCCGGAAGCGCTCCCGCCATGGCGATCACCATGACGCAACCGCCGATGGCGGTCAGTGCCACGGCCGCGCAGGCGACGAGTGCGCGTCGATTCATCGCCACGCGAGGCAGACCTTCACCGCAGTGGGCATCGAGGAAGCGGTGTCATCACCCGCCCGCAACCGCGGCGGCCTCGTTCTCGTAGATGCGAATGGCCTCGTCGAGACGGGTGAGCGACAGGATCTCGCGGTAGTGCTGAGAGAGACCGAATGCCCGCATCTGCTGGTGGTTGCGGTTGGCCCGAATCAGCGTCGTCACCAGCAGGCCGATGCCACCACTGTTCATGTACTCCATGCCGGCGAAGTTGAACACCACGGCCTTGGTGTCTCCGCTGCTCGCCTGACCAAAGGCTTCGGCGAGCACTGGCTCGGCAAACGCCGTCACCTCTCCGGAGATATCGATGATGCGAATCGTCGGTGCAGCGTCACGCACCGTCATGGCCACATTTGCCTCGGGCATTGCTCCCTCTCCCTATCCCGCCACCGCGGCGGACTCGTCACTGAAGATCCCCATGAAGTCCGACAGACGGGTGATCGTGAAGATCTCCCGGTAGTGGTCGGAGAGCCCGAACGCCCGCACCGGGCGGCCCGCGGTACGCGCCTTGGCCAGCGCCCCCACCACGAGGGCGATGCCGGTGGAGTTGATGTACTCCACCCCGGCGAAGTTGAACACGATGGTCCCCGACCCCGTCGCCAGAGCGGCGGCAAAGACCTCGTTCATCGCTGCCTCCGCCGAGCGATCGAGCAGACCGGTCATGTCGACGACGGTCGCCGAACCCTCGGATCGGATAGATGCTTCGAATGCGTTCATCGGGACTCCCCTCGATTCATCACCAGCTCGATGACATGCCGCTCGCCTTCCGAGTGCGTGCGCATCTCGTCCACCATCTTCTCGATCAGGAACAAGCCCCAACCCCGAGGTTTCTGATCGCCGGCCAGCTTGGCTTCGATGTCGGGGACCTGGGCGGCGGGAATGGCGGTGGCGCCGCCCTGATCGGTGATGCGCACCGTCACGGTCCGCGATGTCGATTCGACGAGCACGCCTACCGGGAGTTCGGGATCGCCGTGATTGCCGTGCTCGATGGCGTTCATCGCCGCCTCCGCCACCGCCGTCTTGAGGCGCTCCAAACGCGAGGGCGCCAGACCGAGGGGGGTGACCACCGTGGCGACGCGCTCCATGACGGCCCGCTCATTGCCCTCGGCAGACGGCATCGAAAACTCGTCGTGCACGGTGGTGATGCTTCCGGCAAAGACCGCGGCGGACTCTTCGGCACCGGCCACCCGGCGGATCGACACCAGCGTGATGTCGTCCTCCTGTTCGTGACCGGGTCCGGTGAACTGCCCAAATCCTTCGAGCAGGTGACCGATG
Organism: uncultured Acidimicrobiia bacterium; assembly: GCA_964471875.1. Lineage (GTDB taxonomy): Bacteria > Actinomycetota > Acidimicrobiia > Spongiisociales > UBA11373 > UBA11373. Next base: position 19,510 of record CAYYIA010000001.1, on the reverse strand, counting down.
ACATCGGTGTCGGGTGCGGTGCCAATGGTGGCCCGCACGGACCCGAACCCGAACATGTCGCCCGCCGGCCCGTGGGCTTCGACGATCCCGTCCGACGACAGCACCATGAGTTCGCCCGGGTGCAGGGTCGCCACCACCTCGTCGTAACGCATCCCGGCCATGAGACCGAGTGGCATCCCGGTGGCGCGGAGTTCGTTGACGCCGGTGGCACCACACACGTAGGGCAGATTGTGCCCGGCGTTGGCAAAGCGGATCTCGCCGGAGTGGGTGTCGAGTACCCCGAACAGACACGTCACGAACATCCCCGGCGGGATCTCGTCGACCAGGATGTCATTGGCGTCGGCGAGTACCGCACCGGGCGAATCGGACCGCTGTGCCGCGGCGCGCAGATGCGAACGGGTGGTCGCCATCACCAGGGCTGCGGGCACTCCCTTATCGGTGACGTCACCGATGACGAAGCCCAACCTTCCGTCGCTGAGGGCGATGAAGTCGTAGAAGTCGCCGCCGACGGCGCGCGCAGGTCGGTAGAAGGCATCGATCTGCCATCCGGGAGGGCTGGGGAGTTCCTTCGGAAGCAGGGTCTGTTGGATGAGTGCGGCGACGCGCAGTTCCTGCTCGATGCGCTCCCGCTGCTTGGTCTCGACCTGCTGTTCTTTCACCAGATTGGCCACCTTGACCGCGGGGGCCACCTGGGACGCCAGGCTGGACAACAGCCGGCGGTCGTCTGACGAGTACGGCTGGTCGGAGAGCCGCGGTCCCAGGCTCAGGGTCCCGAGCAACTCGCCCTGGCTGATGAGCGGCACCACGAGGACGGAGCCGGCGGCGCGCAGCGCCGCCACCGCATCCGACTCGAGTTCCAGCTTTGCCAACTCCACCGGTCCCCCCGCCTGGAGGAGATAGGCGTGCAAAGGATCGTTCGGTGCGATGGGGATGCCCGGGGTGACCGGTGCCGTTGCCGTCTGGGTCGGCGTCACCGTGTCGGGCACCGCACGCTTGCGTTTCCATAGCGCCATGTCACCCACCCTCGCTCAGGATCGTTCCGGAACCGTTACGGAATCGTTGAACCACACGAAGACCGCGGCGGGGCGCAGCGCCACGCCGACCGCACTCCTCAGCTCGTCGGTCAACACACCGAGATCCACCGCCGTCTGCAGCCTCCCCGAGAAGGCCGCCACCACCCGCTCGGCGTCATACCGATCCCGATCGAACCGCTGCGCCGTCATCGACTGCAGCCGCCGTCGCACCGGGCTGAAGACCGCCGCTGCCGCCAGCGTCGCCAACGCCACCGACAGATCGCTCGATAACCCCAGCAAGTTCGGCAGGATCACCACCGGCACGGCATAGACCGCCGCGATGACCAAGGCGATGGCGGCGTAACTCACCGTGCGACTCACGAGGCGATCGATATCGAACAGGCGCTGGCGCACGATGGCGATCGAGAACGCGATCGGAACAAGGAAGTACATACAGACCGCGCCGAGCCATACGCCGTCTCCGAGCAGGCCGGACAGAGGGATCGACACCAGCACGGTGGTGATCATCAAACCGAAGGGGAATAGCACCCAGGTGTACTGGCCGCGCTGAAGCTCGGTGGCACTGCGGGATCGCCGCCACAGCGCTATGGCGGCTCCCACCATGCTCATCAGGATCAGCAGGAACATCCATCCCGCCACCTCGATCGGGATGATTCCAAGACCCGTCGGGTTGTCGAAGCTCCTCCTGTCGAAGGTGGCGTCCTCGTGACCCCCAACGGTTGTACCCAGACCCGATGCGACAAGCCCGGTGAGTGCGACCGTGATGCGGATCCATGTCCAGCGGCGCGCCTTCGGTTCCTGGGGAATCCCGGCGGGGAAGACGCAGAGGAGAAGGGCGGTGAAAGCAAACGACACCGAGTTGCCCCACCCGTCGGCCACCCAGGCCGCCCAATGATGCGGAACCCCGAGCACGTCCCACACCTCGGGCTCCGCCATGTCGAAGCTCAGCGAGAACCCGAGTCCGGTTGCCAACAGCATCCACCCAACCGGATGCCAGTTCGCCCGACGCAACACCACCAGTCCGGGAACCATCCAAAACAACGCGTTCACCGAGAGGAGGAGATCGACCACCTTCGCCCAGGGGATGGCGAAGTTGTTGGCGACGGTGTCCAGATCGGTGGTGAGAAACCAGATCTCGTAGGCGGCGACACAGGTCAGGGTCGCGGCGACGAGCACCACCAGCACCGGCCAGCGCCACCACACCCTCCGTTTGGCAGCAGCCTCCCTCGCTTCGACCCCGTCACGCATCGCGGCAACCTACAGAATCGGCCGCTACGGCAGCGTTACGGGCACCGGGCGCCACCAACACCGTAACGGGTAGCCTCCGGCGCCGTGCTCTCTCTTTCTCTTCTCGGATCGCCCGAGGTGGCCGTCGATGGCGCCCCACTGCAGGTCGACACGCGCAAAGCCGTGGCCCTGCTCGCCTACCTCGCCGTCGAGGGAGGCGAGCACCCGCGGGACCGATTGGTCGAGTTGCTCTGGCCGGACGGGGATCCGGAGAAATCGCGCTCCAGCCTGCGCCGCACGCTGTCCACGCTCCGCACCGCACTCGGCAACCGTTGGGTGGAGGCCGACCGGGCCGCGGTCTCCGTCCAGGACGCCGACATGTCGATCGACCTCGACGAGTTCGACGCTGCCATCGACGACCTCCACGGCCACGACGCCACCGCCACCTGCCCGCGCTGCCTGCCGGCCCTTCGCCACGCGGCATCGCTCTACCGCGGCGAGTTCATGTCGGGGTTCGTGCTGCGCGACGCTCCCGAGTTCGAGTCGTGGGTCCGCACCCGAAACGAGCAGGTGCGCCGACGCGCCGACCGGCTCTTCACACGCCTCGCTGCCGTTCAGGCCGCCGCCGGCGACTACGCAGCGGCCATCGACACGACCACCCGTCGGACCGGCATCGACGCTCTCAACGAGGACGCCTACCGCCGTCTGATGCTGCTCCGGGCCTGGTCGGGTGATCGCTCCGGTGCCGTGGATGCCTATCGCAGTCTGGTGGCGACCCTCGACACCGAACTCGGCGTGTCTCCCCTCGAGGAGACGACCGAGTTGTACGAGGCGATCCTCGAAGAGGACCTGCCCCGTGCTCCGGCGCCGGTGCGTCGTCCGCTGCCCGCAGTGGCTGAGCCCACCGCGGTATCGCTGCCGCTGCTCGGTCGTGACCCACAACTCGCCGTGGCCCTCGCCGCCATCGCCACACCGGGAGGGATGGCCACAGCCGTCGGATCGACGGGAATGGGGGTAAGCCGCTTCCTCCACGAGATCGCGACGCGGTTGCGCAACGATGGCGCCACGGTGCTCGCCGGCAGCGGCACGGCCACCGGCGTGGGCATCCCTTTCGGAGTGATCCACGACGCCCTTCTCGAGGCCCTATCGGATCCCGACGTGGTCCGCAGGGTGACGATGCTTCCCGCCCCCGTCCTCGCCGAGGCTTCGCGCGTGTTCCCCGGTCTCTCGGTGACACCACCCCGAACCGAGACCGGGACCCGGACCCGCTTTCTCGACGCCATGGCACGCGTCATCGCCGCCTTCCCTGCCCCGGTACTGATCGTCGACGACGCCCACCGCTGCGACGAAGCCTCCGCCGAGATGATCGCCTTTCTCGCGGCGCGGTCCCGCCGCTTCGGCATCTCGCTCGTCGTCGGTTCGGCCGCGGGTGACGCCCCCGAAGAGGGCCCGGTGGCGGCGATGCTTGCCGATCTGGCACGCCGGGGAACCACGGTCGTCCTCGAACCCCTGACGGCAGACGACATCGCCGCACTGATCGCCACCGCCGGTGTGGATCTCGACGCGAGGGAACTCACCGGACGCACCGGTGGGCTGCCGCTGTTCGTCACCGAAGCGATCCGCGCCGCCGCCGGGGGCCGCACCGAGGCGGTGCCCGATCAGGTGCGCCGACTGTTCACCGACCGTATCGCCGCCCTCGATGGTGCCGCCGCTCAGGTGCTCGACGCCGTGGTCGTGGTGGGACGTCATGCCGATCCATCGCTGCTCGCCGCGGTATCGGGACGGTCTCTCGACGAAACCGACAACGCCCTCGACTCCCTCACCCGTCGGGGCATGGTGGGCGAATCCGACGACGGCACGGTCACCATCGCCCACGAGTACCTCGCCGCCGTGGTCACCGGCCGTCACACCGCGGCTCGTCGGCGCCTGCTCCACCGCCGCGCCGCCGTTGCCCTCGAGGCACGGCCGCGCCCGGGTTCCGCCATCCGCATCGCCCGACACCGCCTCACTGCCGGCGACGATCGTCTCGCCGCCACCTGGTTTCGCGTGGCCGGCGACGAGGCCGCCGCGGTCTTCGCCCACGGCGAGGCGATCGAGCACTATGAATCCGCACTCGCCGCGGGGCATCCCGAGCGGGCGACGCTGCACCGGTCGGCAGCGCACAGTGCGTTGCTCGCCGGACGCTACGACCGGGCGGTCGCCGGCTACCAGGCGGCGTTGGCCGAGGGTGGCCCGGATCCGGTGGTCGAGCATCGCCTCGGAGAGATCCACCGCCGACTGCAGCGCTGGGACCTCGCCGCTGCCCACTACGACCGGGCCGCCGAGCAGGCAGCCGACCCCGAACTGCGCGCCATCGTGGCCGCCGATCGCGCCTTCATCGAGGGCAAGCGACGCGGGCCCGCGGCGGCTCGTCCCCTGGTGATGGAGGCCCTGCGATTGGCAGCGGACTCCGCCAGCGCCCGGGCATCGACGCGCGCCGAGAACGTTGCGGGGTTGATGGCCACCGGCGACGAACGCCTCGGCCACCTGCGTCGGGCCCTGACCGGTGCCGCCGAGCCGGCAGAGCGCATGGCGGTCCTCAACAACCTGGCGGCGGCCGCCTCGGACCCCGAGGAGGCCGTGCGTCTCGCCCGCGAGGCGCTCGAGTTGGCCATCGAAAGCGGCGACCGCCACCTCATGGCCGTGCTGCACAACACGATGGCCGATGCCCTGCATCGAGCCGGCAAGAGCGAGGCCTCGATGGCATCGCTCACGGAAGCGGTGTCGCTCTTCACCGAGATCACCACGGGAACGGGAGAAGCCTGGAGCCCGGAGGTGTGGCTGCTGACGGAGTGGTGAGCAAGGAAGTCTCCAGTCTCCAGTCGCCAGTCACCAGCAAGGCACCAGGGAGCAGGCAGCAGGTAGGCCGACGGTTCGCCTTTTCGCTCTTCGCCCTTCGCCCTTCGCCCCTAGCCCTAGCCCCTAGCCCCTCTCCTTACACTTCCCTGAGTGTCCGCTCCCTCGCCCCGCCTGCGCCGCGTCCTCGTCGGCCTCATCACCGCGGCTCTCATCGGCGTCGCCTTCCTCGGGCTCATGCCGGCGCTCGCCGACTACGACGAGGTGTGGCGGGCCATCCAGGGGGTGTCGGCTACGGGGCTGGTATGGCTGGTGGCGGTGGCGACGATCAGTTTCCTGATCGGACCGCTCCCCACGATGGCGGTGATCCCCTCGCTGCGATTCGGACGCGCCCTCTACTCGCGCACCGTGGCCACCACCGCCGCCAACACCATCCCGGGCGGTGGCGCGATCGGCGTCGGCATCACCTACGTGATGCTGGGGAGGTGGGGCCATACCGGCGCCGAAATCGGAGCCTCGGTCGCCCTCACCGGCATCTGGAACAACCTCGCCCGCATGCTGCTCCCGGCGGTGGCGTTGGCAGCCGCAGCCATGAGCGGTGTCGAGATGCCCAGCCTGGTGAGCGGGACGCTCATCGGCATCGCCTCCCTCCTCGTGGCATCACTGGCCATCGTCGTCGTGCTGCGTTCCCACCTCAAGGATCGCGTCCTCCGCCCCATCGACCGCTTCGTCGCCTGGGTGCGTCGTCGGATGCACAAGCCTCCCCATCCCGACGACTCGCCTTCCCAGCGGTTCCTCGACGTCCTCGGAGATGCCGTGGGTACTCGCTGGCTGCGACTGATGGCGACCACACTCGCCTACCACCTCTCTCTCTACGCCTGCCTGTTGGTGGCGCTGCGCGACATCGGGGTTGACGCCGACGAGGTGCACTGGGCGTCGGTGCTCGCCGCCTTCGCCCTGGTACGGCTCATATCGGCGATCCCGATCACCCCGGGTTCCCTGGGGGTCACCGAAGTCGGACTCACCGGGCTGCTCGCCACGGGACTCGACAGCGCCGATTCGGCTCTGGTGGCGGCCGGCGTCCTGGTCTTTCGCTTCCTCACCTACGCTGTGCCCACCGTCGCGGGAGCCTTCGCCGCGATCGTCTGGAACCGATCGAAAGCGAGTGGAATGCGACCGGGACGCTGGGGTACCTACCCCGCCGAGCACTTCGAGAATGCCGTCTGTTTTCGCTGCCGAGTCGCCGGAAAGCGACGGTGGCAACTCGACCAATTCGCTCTGGTCACCTGCCCCACCTGCGGTCAGGCCTTCATGAGCCCACGACTCAACCACGAAGGACGGCTTGCCCTCTACGGGGCGAGGTCCTACTTCGACTCGGGTGTGTACAAGACCGAGGGGGCCAAGGGTCTGCAGCGCACCTGGTCCGATGGCCGTCTCGATCTCATCGACGCCGCACTTGGCGATGGCCGTCGCACCAGCCTCTACGAGGTGGGGTGCGCCTACGGCATGTTCCTCGAAGCCGCCAAGAGCCGGGGCTACTCCGTGGGTGGGCTCGAATTCTCGCCCGTCGCCGCCGAGATGGCATCACAGCGCCTCGGCACCGAGATCTTCGTGGGGGAGGTGGTGGATCTCCCCGCCGCCGATTACGACGTGGTCGCCTTTTGGGACACCATCGAACACGTCCCCGATCCAAAGGCATTCATGGACGCCGCGGTGCGACTCATCCGCCCCGGTGGGGTGGTCGCTCTCTCCTGCCCGCGGTTCGACTCACTGGCGGCGCGACTCACCCGCACCAGGTGGTGGACGCTCAAGCCGCACAAGCACATCTGGCACTTCACCCGCAAGGATCTGCGCCGCCTCCTCGCCGAGACGGGACTCGAGGAAGTGCGAATGGTGACCAGTCCGCTGCGCTCCGCCAACCGGTGGCGCCTCGACAGCCTGGTGCTGGTGGCAAGGAAGAAGTGATCGCTCCCCCTTTGTGGGGGAGCCGACCGGACTCCGTCCGGTCGGTGGGGGGGTTATACCCGTTGCCCGTTTCCCGCAATGAGCAATGAGCGTTGCCAGCCGGGCGGTTGCCCATCGCCCATTGCCCCGATCCCCGGAAGTCCTGAGCCGCCGCCGTGGTTGAGTAACGCGCAACCCCTGAGCACGATCACGAGTCCAAGAACCGATGGCCACCACCGTCCCTGAACGCAGTCAACCCGCCGCCCGTCCGGCGATGAGCCGCCATGCCCGCCGGGTCACCGTGGCCGTGGCCGGCGGCTCGACCGTGGCTGCGGGAGTGGCGCTGCTCGTCCTTCCCGGCCCGGGCACCCTGGTGATCATTGCCGGGTTGTCGATCCTCGGCCGGGAGTTTCCCCGCGCCCGCCGCGCCGCCGACAAGAGCAAGGGCATGGCGATCTCCGCCGTGGACGGTGCCAAACGCGGTGCCGGCCGAGTGGGTGGGTGGTTCAAGAGGTAGTCGATCGGCCTGGCCGACCGACTAGACGGCAGACAGCAGATTGCAGATCGGGTTCCATCTGCCATCTGCCATCTGCTTTCTGCGATCACCCCTCTAGTTGAACCAGATCGTCTGCTCCACCGACAGGTCGCTGATCGAGTTCGCTTGCAGCGCCTTCCATGACAGGGTCCACAGCGTGTCGCCGATCACGAGCGATCGCATGATCTGCGGATCCTGGTTGGCGTAGTCGGGCCAGCAGATCTCGACGCGGTCGGTGTCACTGAGTTCTCCGATCTCGATCCCGTAGGACTGCTCCACCCAGGACCGGGCCTCCACGGCAGGGATGCGTTCGCAGTAGGTGCCGGCATAGCCGCCGATCTCGTCCTCACCGCACACCAGGACGACCATCCCCGACGCCTTGGCGTCGCCCGTGGTCTCGACGATGCGGCAATCCGTGGTGGGGGTAGCACCTTCCTCGCGGTGATGGCTGATCCGGCCGAACTCACGCAACCCGTCATCGGTCTTCAGCACGACGGCGCCGAAGAACTGCTCCTGCCACAGCGACAGCGGCAGGACCGCGATGTCTTCGGGTGCCCAGGCGAGGAATGCCAGGTGGTCCCACTCGACGTCGGTGTACCCGTCGCGCTTCGACCACGACCCGATCTCGCGCGGGTTGGCGGGGTCGGAGACATCGAACATCGTCGCCTTGGCGCCGAGAGTGCGACCGTCGGAGTCGGCGTCTTGACCGACGCCGAGGATGAGACCGTCACCCATCGGATGGAGATAGGCGGAGTATCCCGGGATCTTCAGTTCGCCCGAGATCACCGGATGCTCCGGGTCGCGCAGGTCGAGGACGTAGAGGGGATCCACCTGGCGGAACGTGACCACGTAACCCGTCTCGCCGATGAACCGCACCGAGTAGATGCGCTCGCCCTCACCCATGTCGCCCACCGATCCGACCTCGGTGAGCGCTCCATCGCGTTCCGCCAGCACCACGACCTGGGATTCGGAGTCGTCACCACCCCAAGGGGTACCGGTGGTGGTGGCGATGCGGAGGAAGCCCTCGTGCTCATCCATGGCGAACTGGTTGAGCAGGTGACCCTCCACCGATCCGCTCGCCAGGTACTCGGCGGGACCCTCCCCGGCGATGTCGAACTTGTGGATCGCCGTTTCGTAGGTCTGCTCCAGGAGCGGCATGTCGTTGGGGAACCGCTCCCAGGCGTCGTCTGGGATGTACACGTTGGTCGAGACGTACAACGCCTCCTGCGAGGCATACACCGTCTGGCCCTCGGCGATCACCCCGGTGCCCCCGCCGATCTCGAGCGCGGCACCGAGATCCAGGGTCGTCACCGAGAGGGTGTCGAAGCCGGCGAACTCTTCGGGGCGATGCATGCGGGCACAGTCGACGAGCAGACCCGAGGCGGTCTCGTTGCCGGAGGCGTCGTAGGTGGTGTAGCCGGGGAGCCAGGTCTCGATCTTCGAGTCGCGGACGATCTGGCGGTTGGCCTCGAGGGCGAAGTCCTCGGCATTGGGATTGGAGGGGTACACGAAGGGGAGCTGCGCCGGGTACGACGACACCACCATGCGCACGGTGTCCCCGATGGCGCGGGCACTCAGGTAGGTACCGTCGAGGCGGACGGTGCGCACCACCCGCAGCGAGTCGGGATCGCTGAGATCGACCTCCTGGACGATCGACACCGGGGCTCCCCAGCCTCCGGGGGCGATGCGAGCGGCATCCTCGGCAAACATCGGGATCGCCCAGATGTCACCCTGGGAGAAGACGAAGGCGCGATCGCCGCTGATGAAGAAGCGGTGTCCCCAGCCCGATTCCAGGCGGACCTCGTCACGAAGCACGGGGTTCTCGCCGGTGACGTCGACGTACCGCATCACCCCGTCGACGATCGAAACGATCCGGGTGCCGTCGGTCTTCACGATGTCCGGCTCGTCGACGCCGGCCACCTGGACGTTGGTGCCGGAGAAGCCGTCCCCGCCTTCGGTGCCGGTGGGGGTCGGAAGCGACCCTGCCACGGTCGTGGCGGCCATGTCATTGGAGTCCTAGCGCACCACGTCGCCCTCGGCCATCACCGGGCCGTACCAATAGGGGCCACCGTCGAGACCGTACGGGCCAACCCGCTCCAGCGCCTCGGCCTGGAAGTGCGCCAGCACGGCGTCACACGCCGAGAACGGCACCAGCCGCGCCGAGAACGTGAGGTTGCGGGGGTTGAACCCCGAGGTCAGGCCCGAGGTGAGTCCACCTCCCGAGGTCGTCTGGGTCGAGTCAGAGGTACACGCCGAGGCGGCGATGGCGAGGACGGCGACGAGGGTGAGCATCCGGCGCATGGACGGGTCCTTCGTGGTGGGGTCTCCATTGGGACGATATCCCGGCACCGTCCGGTTCCCGGGTACCGTTTCCGGAATGCGCATCCTGCTCTCCAACGACGACGGTATCGACGCCCCCGGCCTCATCCCCTTTGCCCGGGCCCTGCAATCGCTGGGTGAGGTCTCCGTGGTCGTTCCGGATCAGGAGCGTTCCTGGGTTGCCAAGGCGATCACCCGATTCGATCCCGTGACCGTGGAGCGCCGCACCGTCGGCGGTGTCGAGGTCCGAACCTGCAGCGGGTACCCGGCCGATTGCGTGCAACTCGGCATCCACGTGCTCTCTCCCACCAAGCCCGACGTCGTCGTCTCGGGGGTGAACATCGGGTACAACCACGGGACCGCCTACCTGCAGTCGAGCGGCACCGCCGCCGCCGCCCTCGAAGCGGGCATCGCCGGGGTACCCGGCATCGCCTTCTCCACCGGTTCCGAGATCGTGGACTGGAAGGAGTGGAAGGCCTGGTCGCTGACCCCCGACGCCACCGAGATGTGGGAGCGGGTCGCCGGCATCGCCGTCGGCATCGTCGCCGACGCCTACCCGCTCCTATCGCCTGGAGATGTCCTCAACGTCGGCATCCCGGATCGCGCCGATGCGACCACTCCGCGCAGAATCACCCGCGTGGGACGGGTCGGTTACGACCGCCTCTTCGCCGAGCAGAGCCCCGGCGTGTACGTGCACTCCTACGGCGGGTTGGTGCACGCCCCCGACGGCATCGACGGCACCACCGACGTCGGCGCCGGCGAAGAGGGCGTCATCTCGATCAGCCCGATCAGCGGTGCCGGAGATGCGGTGCGGAAGGTGGACCTGAGTCGATTGGTGTAGTGCGGCAAGGAAGGGGGCCCAAGTCCTCCCGGACACGCCGCTAGGGTCGCCCCCCATGCCCGACACCCCTGAACCCCCGTACCGTCCGAGTTGGGTCGACCGTCTCATCGCCCAGATCGATCGCCTGCCGTTTCCGAAATGGATCTTCTACGTGGGCCTGTACGTCGTCGGGTCGCTCATGCAGCACACCACCATGTGGCTCGACGGCGAGCTTCCCGTCGGCGAACTAGACCGGGCGTGGTTGGCCAACACCGTTTGGGTGGCGCTTCCCCTCGGCTGGATCCACTACCTGGGTCGCCTGGCCCGACGCGGCCTCGATCGGTTCGCCCCGGTCGTGTCAGACCGACCGCGTGAGTACGCGGAGGCCCGTTATCGGATGCTGACGATGCCGGCCCGACCGGTCCTCCTGATGACCGTCGTCACCGCAGCCGCGCTCGCGATCGGGATCGCCTTCGATTCGACCGTGCAACACCCGGCGTCCTATGCCCTGGGCTTCCCGGTGATGATGCTTGCCTTCGGCCTGGTCCCGGTGCTCGTCTACTTCACCGTTCGGCTCCTGCGGTCGGTGAAGTCGATCTACGACCTGGTGGAGCGGGTTCCGCTCCTCCATCAGCGCCCGCTGTTCGCCTTGTCCAACCTGACGATGCAGGCGGGCCTGCTCTGGGTGCTGGTGTCCAACGCCAACCTCGCTTCGGCGATCTTCCTGGAGGACACCTCCACGGGAGGTGACTGGGCGATCGTTGGCTCGTTCTCGGTGATCGCCATCATCGCGGCCTTCGCACTCTTCCTGGTCCCGCTGCGCGGCATCCACCAGCGGCTGGAAGACGCCAGGACCGAGTTGATCGACGAGAACGCGGCCGTGATCGAGAGCACCCGCGCCAAGCTGTATCGGGCCATCGCCGACGATCGCCTCGAAGATGCGACGAGAGTCGACAGCGTCATGTCGGGACTCCTGCGCGCCCGTGATGAACTCAGGGCGATTCCGACCTGGCCGTGGCGGCCGGGCACCCTCCGCAGGTTCACCAGTGTCGTGGTCACCCCGATGGCGCTGTGGGCGATCCAACAGGTGCTCGCCAACCGCCTGTAGCGCCCCGGCGCTCAGGGGTGCCGCCGTCGTCAACTCTCAGGCGCGTTCGGCGTCCACGGCCCTTCGATGATCGTCGCTTCGTGATGGCCGGGCCACGGAGGCATGGTGATGCAGAGAAACTGGAGTGGGTCCACACCGGTGCAGCGGTACTGGAATGCGGTCCCGACGGGTATGTCGATGGAGACGCCTCTCTCGAGAACGGTCGTCTCCTCACCGGTGTTGTCTCGTCGCCAGATCTGCCCCACGCCCGAGAGCACGTGCCAGAACTCGCTCACGGTGGCGTGGACGGTCGCTCGATTCACCTGACCCGGCGGCACGGTGGAGTGGATCATGCCGCCGGTCTCGCCCTCCATCAGGTACCGGATCTCGGCACCGGCCGGGGAGCGGCCATCCGGGGTGGAGGGGATCGAGCGAGTCTGCATGAGAAACCTCCCGTGTGGTTCCGGGGATCATCCCCGTCGGTTCACCAGTCGATGCTGTCGACGATCGGACGGCTGTCGGCCCACGCCTCCTCGAGCTCGCCGAGGCGGCCAAAGACCATGACGAGCAGCGGGGCGCCATCCACGGTGACGATGATCGTCCGCGCCTCGTACGCCGGGTCGAGCTGGAGGTCGCCCGCCTCCCCACCGAAGGGCTTGACGTCGGGCTGATCGGTGGACATGTCCACCAGGAGGCCTTCGATGCCGTCGATGCTGTACGCCTCGGCCTGGCCGATGTCGATGTCGCCGCGGCTTGCGAAGGCGGCGACGACCTCGAGCGGTGCGAGACCGGCGGCATCGACGTCCTCCGCCCCGTGGATCACCTGCGGTCGGGCGAAAGCCACCCAGCGCGTCGGTGACACCCCCAGCGCCACCGGCTGCATGACGTCGAGGAACTCGCCATGGTGGTGGGCAGTACCCCATCCCTCGACCGGAATCGCAAAGCTGAACGCAACGTCGAACGGAGGCTGGCTCGAGTATCGACCGGCCTCGAGGGACACCGCCGTCTCCGGAGGGAATGCCAACCGTGGCGCCAGCGTGGTCGTCGCAGCCACCGTGGTCGTCGGGACCGATGTCGGTGTCGCCGTGGGCGACGCACACGCCGCCACGAGCGGAAGCAGCAGCGTCGACCGGAGCCCCCTCATGGGAGCAGCGTAACGGGACTCACGAAATCGTCGGCTGGGAGTCGCAGGCCGATCACACCATCAGGACGATGCTGCCAACATGTCACGACGATGAGAGCAGCCGTCCTCCACGCTCCCGGCGACATCCGACTCGAGGTCCGGGACGATCCAACCATCGTCGAGTCGACCGACGCCATCATCCGACTGTCGGCCGCCTGCATCTGCGGGTCGGACCTGTGGCCGTACCGGGGGATCTCCGCGATTCGCAAGCCGACGCCCATGGGTCACGAGTACGCCGGCATCGTCGAGGAGGTCGGCAAGGCGGTGACCTCGGTCAAACCGGGTCAGTTCGTGGTCGGCTCGTTCTTCGCATCCGACAACACCTGTGCGCCCTGCCGCGACGGGTACCAGACGTCATGCGTGGATCGGCGGGGCTTGGGCGGCACCCAGTCCGAGTACGCCCGCATCCCCCTCGCCGACGGCACCCTGGTCGCCACACCCGAGGTGCCCCCACCCGATCTCGTTCCCAGTCTGCTCGCGGCTTCAGACGTCCTCGGCACGGGATGGTTTGGTGCCGTCGCCGCCGAAGCCGGTCCGGGCAAGACGGTGGTCGTGGTGGGGGACGGGGCCGTCGGCCTCCTCGCCGTGATGGCGGCCCGGATGCTCGGCTCCGAACGGGTCATCGCGATGAGCCGCCATGAGCCGCGCCAGCGCCTCGCCCGCGAGTTCGGTGCCACCGACATCATCGAGGAACGGGGCGACGATGGCGTTGCGGTGGTCAAGGAGTTGACGGACGGGATCGGTGTGCACTCGACGGTCGAGGCCGTCGGCACCCAAGAGGCCATGATGCAGGCGATCGGCGTCACGCGTCCCGGGGGTCACGTCGGCTTCGTCGGTGTACCCCACGGCGTCGCTATCCCTGGTGTCGAGTTGTTCTTCTCCCATGTCCGCCTCCACGGCGGACCGGCGCCGGTGCGACGGTTCCTCCCCCACCTGATCGATCTCATTTGGGACCGAACGATCGATCCGGGAAGGGTCTTCGACCTGACCCTGCCGCTCGCTGAGGTCGCCGAGGGATACGCGGCGATGGATCGACGGCGTGCGATCAAGGTGTTGCTCACCGTCTGAGTGGCCGGTTCCCTCTACCCACGGGCGAGTCGCCACCCTCCCATGGGGATACGGACTTTCGTCGTACGAATTCGGGACACGACGACCGATCGACGCATCCCCGCCGTCGTACGATCCCCTCGTGAACGCCGATCTGGTCTACGTTCCTGTCGGTTCCGACCGATTGCAGGCCCAAGTGATTGCCGAGGCCTGCCGTCGAGCCGGCATACGGCTCGAGCTACTCACCGCCGACGAGTCGGGTGTCGATCCGGTGATGGGGATCGTCCAGGGTCACCGACTCCTGGTGACCGCCAAGGACGTGAAGCGCGTCGAATCGATCCGGGGTCGTCTGCAGGGCACTGGCTGAGCCTCGACCACTGTCACCACGAGAACCACTCCGGCACGTCGTTCTGTGGGCAGATCTCGAGCAACAGCGGGTACGGGTTCTGCAGGTTCTCCAGATCCACTCGATAGGACCCGGGCATCCAACCGAAGTGCAGATGCGGCGAGTCGGCGTTGCCCGACGAGCCCAGGGTTCCCATGACGTCACCGGCTTCGACCCGGGTGCCGGTCCAGATCCACTTCTCCCAGTAGTCGAGGTGGGCGTAGTAGTAGACGTCGCCGGTGGCGAAGGCGCGCACCCAGATCTGACGACCGCCCTGGCGATGCCAGTTCGCCTGGATTACGACACCGTCCTCGATCGCCTGCACCGGGATGCCGCGGTTGCCGGTCATGTCGATGCCCTTGTGCGACCGGGCCCCGGGTCGATCCTCTCCCCAGGTGTTGGTGAACCAGGTGGCACCTACCACGGGACACACCCGCTCCGGTCCCAAGCCTCCGGCGACCTCCTGCAATTCGGCGATCACCGCCGCGAACGCCAACCACTCCGGGGCCAACCCCTCGGCCCTCCAGGTCTCCACGCTGTCGAGGCCGATGGCTCCGAGGGTGTCGGTGATCGCCGGAGCCACCGCATCGAGCGGCAACGACCGCAATCCCTCCACTGCCTCCCGGCTCAGAGAGGCTCGTAGCGTGCGATCCGCCTCCATCCGCAGTGTCCCGATGAACACATCGAGGTGGACGATGTCGGCGCGGGCCACGGTCGCCCAGTCGGCGCCGACCATGGTGGTGAGATCGTGGATCGCCGCCAGGCGGGCCGTCGCTCGTGTGGTGAGTTCGGCGATGGGAATGAGGCGGGGCGTGCCGGGCGCGTCGGTTTCCTGGGCCGAGGCCACGCCCGACCCGACGACCAGCACGAACACGGCTGCGACGACACGCACCATCGGGCCGCGAGCCTAGAACCCGCCGGGATCGCGTTTGCCCGACAGGGGACCGTGCTCCCGAGTAGGGTCCGGGTCCTTCTGAGGGGGAGAGGCATGACCAGCGCAGTACGTCCTGGCAAGACCGGCCTGCTGGTGGCGCTGCTGCTCGGGTGCGCCGTGGCCATCGGCCTCGGGGTGTACGGCAACGTGCATGATCCGACCGGGCGCTCCCTGGTGAGCCTCTTCTTCACCGCCACCATCAATGCCAAGGTGTGGCTCGCCACCGCGGCCATGGCTCTCGGGCTCTTTCAACTGGGATCGGCACTGCGGATCTACGGCAAGCTCGGGAGCGGGCCGGCACCCTCGTGGCTGGGTTCCGCCCACCGCATCTCGGGCACCCTCGCCTTCGTCTTCACCCTCCCGGTGTCGTACCACTGCCTGTGGGCGCTGGGATTCACCGGCGATGCCGGCACCCGGATCCTGGTGCACTCACTCGTGGGTTGTTTCTTCTACGGCGCCTTTGCCGCCAAGGTGCTCATCGTGCGCAACCGGTCGGTTCCGGGATGGGCGCTTCCCTGGGCGGGAGGCGTCGTGTTCACCGGACTCGTCGTGCTGTGGATGACGAGCTCGCTGTGGTTCTTCACCTCCGTCGAGTTCCCTGGGTTCTGACATGAAGCGCATCACCCAACGCATCGTGGCGATCGTGCTGGTGGTGGCGGCCGCCATCTGGGTGGCAGCCCTCTTCGGGTTCGCCTCGGGCTTCCTCTCCGACGAGCCCCCAGCGGTGAACCCCTATGCCACGGGATCCACCACGACGACCACGACGCCCGGTGCCGTGATCACCATCATCGGCTTCGCTTTCGGAGGCGACACCACGGCAGCGGTAGGTGACACGGTGACGGTGTCGAACCAGAGCAGCTCGTCACACACCTGGACCGCAGTCGGCGGATCGTTCGCTTCGGGCTCGATACCCGCTGGTGGGTCGTTCACCTTCGTGTTCGAGGCCGCCGGAAGCTACGAGTTCTTCTGTGAGTTCCACCCCGGCATGAGCGGGTCGATCACCGTCACCGGCTGATCAACGGCGAGGCACGATCACGGGTTCGCCGCCGGGGCCTCGCATCAGGTGGACGCGGGCTCCTGAGAACCTCGAGATGGCGCCCTCGGTGAGCACATCGCTGGCGGTCCCGTGGGCGATGGCAGACCCGCCATCGAGGAGCAGCACCCAGTCGGCGTATTGAGCGGCGAAGGTGAGATCGTGGATCGCGGCGATCACCGCGATACCCCGTTCGGTTCGCAGACCATCGACGAGGTCGAGCACCTGTTGGGTGTGGCCGATGTCGAGCGAGGTCGTGGGTTCATCGAGGAGCAACACACCGGACTCCTGGGCGAGGGCGCGCGCCAATACCACCCGCTGCAACTCGCCTCCCGACAGGGTGCCAAGACGACGCGACTCGAGTTCGGCCGCATCGAGGCGCTCCAGCGCGTGTCGGGCCGCCGCCAGATCGCGGGGACCTTCGATGCCGAAGTAGCCGGTATGGGGGATCCTCCCCAGGAGGGTGTAGTCGAACACCGTCATGTCGTCGGGAAGCACCCGGTGCTGGGGGACCACCGCGATCGCCGCTGCGGCGCGCCGCGGTGACATGCCCGCCACCTCCTCCCCTCCGACCCGCACCGAGCCGCGGTAGGCGACGGTGCCGGCGATGGCCCGCAGCAGTGAGGTCTTGCCGGCACCATTGGGACCCACCACGGCGAGCCACTCCCCCGCGGACACGCTCACGGTGACGCCATCGACCGCGCGCCGCTCCCCGAAGGCGACGATCAGATCCGTGGTGGCGACGGTGCTCATCGCCCCCCCGTCCGCTGTGAGGTCCGCAGCACCAGCAGGAAGAAGGGCGCACCGACAAAGGCGGTGATGACCCCGATGGGAACCTCGGCCGGGCTGAGCACCGTCCGGGCGATGAGGTCGGCGACGACGAGGAAGGCTCCGCCACCGAGGACGCTGAGCGGAAGGATCACCCGATACGACCCGCCGACGAGCAGCCGGATGATGTGGGGGACGATGATCCCGACGAAGCCGATGAGCCCGCTCACCGCCACCGCTCCGGCGGTGCCCAGGGTGGCAGCGAGCACCACGGTCAACCGCACCCGCTCCGGCCGCACCCCGAGGCTGCGGGCCTCGTCCTCGCCGACGGCGAGCGCATCCAACAGACGGCGGTGCAGCAGCACCACCACGATCGAGATCGCGGCGTACGGTGCCAGCAGACCCACCTCGCGCCACCCCACCGTGCCCAATCGGCCGAGGATCCACGAGTAGACCTCGCGGATGGTGTCGGTGTTGCGCTGCTGAATGAAGGTCTGCGCCGCGGTGAGAAAGGCTGCCACGGCAACGCCGGCCAGGATCAGCGTCGAGCCGGAACGCCTCCCCCCGGCTGCGGCCCCCAACCCGTAGGCCGCCACCACCGCGGCCAACGCGGTGAGGAATGCGGCAACGCCGACGAGCACCGAACCCGATCCGACCGTGACGATTGCCAGCGTGGCGCCGAGGCCGGCACCGGCGGCGACACCGAGCAGATACGGATCGGCAAGGGCGTTGCGGAACACACCCTGGTAGGCCCCACCCGACACCGCGAGCACGGCGCCGACGAGCAGGCCGAGCACGACCCGGGGCAGCCGCAACTGGAAGAGGATCGCCGTCTCCCGCTCCGAGAGGCCCGAGTCGATGGTGACCAGCGGCAGGCGGTCGAGCAGTGCCGCGATCACCCGGTCGGGCCGCAGTGCCGCCGGGCCGACGAGCACCCCAGCCAGAGCGGCGCCCACCGCCACCACGGTGGCGATGAGCAGCGCCCGGCGAGGAATGCGGCGACTGATCAGATCTCCTCGATCGCGGCAGCGACTGCGGCGAGGAAGTCCACGATGCGCGGTCCCCAGCGCGAAGCCAACGCCTCGTCGATGACGAAGACCTTGTCCTGCGCCACCGCCGACATGGCGTCCCACCCGGGTCGCTGCGCCACGGCCTCGGCCGTCTGTCCGCAACAGGCCCCATCACCCAGGAACACGAAGTCGGGATCGGCCGCGATCACGAACTCCGCGGAGAGTTGCGGGTAACCGCCACCTGCCGCATCGGCGATGCTCGTCAGACCGAGCATCCCGTAGAGCGATCCGAGGAACGTGTCCGACCCGATGGTGAACAAGGTCGGGTCGAGCTCGTGGTAGTACGTGGAGGGGGCGGCAGGCGCGGCCACGGCGGCGACGATCTCGGCGATCTCGGCACGCATCCCGGAGACGACCGCTGCCGCTTCGTCGGAGTGCCCCGTGACCATGCCGATCTCGGCGATCTGCTCGTACACGCCGTCCACCGTCGTCGGGGCGTCGAGCACCCACACCGGGATTCCGAGCGCACCCAACCCGCCGACCAGGTCATTGGGATCGAAGGTGACGATGACGAGATCGGGGTCGAGGGCGGCAAAGCCCTCGACGCTGGGGTTGAACGCATCGAGTTGCGGCAGCTCGGCAGCCTCGGCCGGGAAGTCCGAGAAGGCGTCCACCGCCACCACCGCCTCGCCGGCGCCGATGGCAAACAGGATCTCGGTGTGAGTGGCCGATCCGGAGATGATCCGCGTCGGTGGCTCCGTGAGGGTGATCCCGGCGATCTCGCGCGGGAATCCCGCAACCGTCGCCGAAGTGGTGGCGTCGCTGGAATCGCCGCACGCGGCGATCGCCAGCAGCAGCGTGATGACCACAAGTGGTCGCTTCATGAAAAAACCTCCTCGATATCCGAGGAGGAGGTGTCGTGCCGGTTGGCGGGCGACCCTTCCTCCGAAGGTGTCCTCTCCGACCCGACGTCAGGCGACCCGACTCGTCCCCTCGAGGGGGCTTCACGGTTGCGGGACAGCGCCGGAGTCTCACCGGACTTCGCTGGACGTCGCGTCACGGTCTATTGACCGATGGGCGGAGCGTAGTCGTGCGGGCTGACCCTCGGGGCGTGGCGAAGGGCGAAGAGCGAAGAGCAGGACCGGCCTTCGCCTTTCGCCCTTCGCCTTTCGCAGCTCGGGCCGAAGGCCCGAGCCTCCCCTACACTCCCCCAATGCCTTCCCGTGTGGCGCGGATCGTGCTCGTGGCATTGCTGGCCGCCGCCGGGGTCGCGGTGGCGCGGGCCTGGAAGACCGAGGCGGCGCCGCCCATGCGAGGCACCTGGACCCCGGTCTGATGCGCATCGCCCT